>CAYWSY010000006.1:0-11116 GCA_964461105.1 uncultured bacterium | reverse complement strand
CCTTCTTCCAGGAAAGGTGATGAATTCATTTTGGTTACTTTCAATGGAGTTTATAAAAAATAATTATGGGATGGAATTTCCTCTAGAAGTGAATTATTCTCGTTATAGGCGCTTACAAATATTTCATGTGTATGCCCATGAAAGAGCTTTTAGAAATAAAAAGGGTGTTGATTTTAGAGAGTTTTCTAAACAATTGAAAGTTAAAGAGAAAATCACTTTTGCAATTGCTTTTAGGATACTCGGATGGCTTCTTTCATGTTTGCCAAGGCAAGGGTGCGTTCGGATTAAGAATCGGATCTTGTCGTTAATTGGTTCTCATCCACGTTTTTCATATCAAAGTATTAAACGGTCATTTTCTTCAATTTTAGAGGTGGTCAATGAAATGAATTCTTCACAGTTTTCACAAAAATAATGGCGTCGATTAAAAAAGATCTTGTTGCCAACTTCTTTAGTAAAGTATTATCGACGCTTCTTTCTCTGATGCTGTTGCCGTACTATGTTAAGTTGATTGGCATTGAAGCTTATGGTCTTGTTGGATTTTACGTCACTCTCCAGGCATTATTTAGTATATTGGATATGGGTTTAATGACAGCTATGAATAGGGAAATGGCTTGCTTTTCTGTTTCAGGATCAGATCCTCAAGAGCCTAGAAATCTGACTCGGACACTGGAATATTTTTACTGGACGATGGCACTTATTATTGGAGGATCGATCTATTTTCTATCTCCTGTACTCTCGACTCATTGGATCCAATCAAATAGTTTACCACAAGATGTGGTGTGTCAATCTGTTCGGTACATTGGGTTAGCTTTAGCATTGCTTTGGCCAAGTTCCTTATATGCCGGAGGATTGTTAGGCATGCAAAAGCAAGTTCTGTTAAATAGTATTGGTGTAAGTACAGCGATCATAAGAGCTTTTGGACTTGTCCTTATCCTTTCTTTCATCTCTCCAACACTCCAAGCATTTCTAATTTGGCAGGCAGTTATTAACTTGCTCCAGACTATATTGACAGCCTTCTATCATTGGAAACATCTGTTGCCAAGTCCCGTGTGCCCTAGATTTGATTGGCAAGCTCTATCCAGGATCAAAAAATTTGCCCTCGGGATAGCATGTTCTACGGTTCTTGCAACTGTTCTAGCTCAAGTGGATAAAGTGCTGCTAATCCGATTCGTGTCGCTTGATCAGTTTGGATATTATACGTTGGCAACAACAGCCGCAACAGCCCTTTTTTATGCTATAGGCCCTGTTTTTACTGTGTTTTTTCCAAGACTCACTCAATTGCTCCATTCCTCAGAAATTGAAAACCTAAAGCGGATGTATCACGTAGGTTGCCAATTAATGGCAGTGGCAATTATTCCAATAGCTCTTCTTGTCATCTGTTTTTCAAATGAATTGATTTGTTTATGGACCAGAAGCCCTGAAACAGCTGGTAAAACGGGCTTGTTAGTAAGTGTTTTAATTGCAGGAACATTAATCAATGGTCTTTTGACGATCCCGTATGCGCTGCAATTAGCTTACGGATGGACGAGATTAAGTTTGTGGCTTAATTTGGGTGGCGTCGTCTTGATGATTCCAGGAACTTACTGGTTGGTTGTTCATTATGGAACTCTTGGAGCTGCAAGCGGATGGTTGTTTCTTAACTTGATTCATTTTTTCATTGTCATGCATGTTATGTACAAGAAAATTTTACCGGATGAAAAAAGAAATTGGTTTCTACGCGATATTTGTTTTCCGTTGTCTGGAGCGCTTGCAATTATAGTTCCGGCAAAATGGTTTTTTGCCACGTATGAGATGAATCGTTTGATGATGATCAGCTACTTAGGCGTTGTTTTTATGTTAGCATTGCTGTGCGCAATAGTGTTAACTCCTTTCGCCCGCGCGTACATTATAGAGAATGTGTTAAACCGTGTGCTGAATAGCTTGAAAAGTAAAGGATAAAAAGATGGATCAAGTAGAAATCACAATCATGATTTTAACGTATCGGCGTCCGTACTTGCTCAAAAGGGCTATTTTAAGTGCGCTCAATCAAGCATACCCTCATCTTCGCGTGGTTGTTTTTGATAACGCTTCTGGAGATGAAACGGAAGAAATTGTGCGCTCTTTAATGATGCAAGAGGAGCGGCTTCATTACCACCAGCATCCGATAAATATTGGAATGATTGCGAACTATCAAAGCGCGCTTGCAAGCGTTCAGACGCCTTTTTTTTCCCTTCTTTCCGATGATGATGTTTTGCTGCCCTGTTTTTGTAAAACAGCTTTACAAGGTTTTGAAGAACATCCTGAATCGATATTTTCAGCAGGCTCAACGATCATTATGACCGAACAGGGAAAGGTTGTGCGTGTGCCTTTAGATTTATGGAAAAGGGATGGGTATTTTATTCCCCCGGAAGGATTGTTGGAAATGATGACACGCTATCCGGTTCCTACGACGATTCTTTTTAGAAGAGAGGTGATAGATAAGGTTGCAATTGATCCAACTAATGTTCTTGGTTGGGATGTTGATTATCTGATTCAGATTGCAATGCAATTTCCATTTTATATATCAAAAAAGCCTTGTGGTATATTTTTACAGCACGACAAATCCTATTCAAATTCTCAAGAAATGGTAAATTGGGTTGCAACGCATGATAAATTAATGGAGAGGATTCAATCTTCTTCTCAGTTGCCTCAAGAGGTAGCAGCCCAAGCCTTTAGCTGCATCCAAAAAGACACCAAAGGTGTAAGCATGGCTTTCTTTTTTATCTATTTACGAAATCGCAAGCTTAAGGAAGCTAAACTAGCTCTCAAATTGCTTCAAGAACGTTATGGGAATCATTGGAAGATCACGATTCTAACAAGTGCTGTAAGATTGTGTACAATGGTTCCTTTCGCGTATCATCTTTTAAGCTTAGCTCTCGTGATCAAGAGGTTTTTACGAAAAAAAACGGCGGGGTATGAACAGTATGCGAAATGGTTGGAAATATGAAAATAGCAGTGATTGATCATATTGGGAATCCGGGCGGAGGCTCACGCGTTGCACGTGCATTGTTGCCTGCAATGAAGAAGTTGCGTTCAGATCTCGATATTACTTTTTTTGGAAATCCCTATGGGATCAAGCGAGAAGGATTAAGTGATTTAACAAAGGCTTATGGAATTAAAACCCGACGCCTTTCCTCGGTGAAATTGTCTGGAAAAGATCTCTTTAATATTCGAGGCAGCCGTCACCTTATTACCCTCTTACAGCGGAAGCTTGCGCGACCTCTCTCGCTTTGCCCTCTCTATCTTTCCGGGGCCGTCCATCAAGAATTGGAATCGTTAGTTAAAGGGTTTGACATTGCGTTCTTTACCTGGCCCTTCCATCTCAAATGTCCGCATTTAGATTGCCCTATGGTTGGCATTTTTCATGACTATAATTACAAATATTATTTTTCGGGCCATGGGATGGTTCCTTGGGTTGCGGATTTTTTGAATCATGAAATGCCCGATTGGCTTCATCGTTCAACTCCAATTGTCTCCACAGCGTTTATGAAAACTGAGGTGGAAAAGTTTTATCCTGAGTTTGGTCATAAAGTCCATGTTGTGCCCATTGCACCGATGACGACTATTTCACATGTGACTCCAATATCAGCAAGGCATATCGTTGGCAAATTGGGATTTTCGACTCCCTATCTTCTTTGCCCGACAAATATTAGCAGTCATAAAAATGTGGGGCCTCTTATTGCTGCATTGGCTTTACTGAAGAAAATGGGCCATGATATCGATCTTGTTTTCGCTGGATCGGGAACTGAGATTATCAACGGTAGAGCATGTGCGATTGGATTAGAAGTGGATTTTCAGTCGCAAGATGTCTATGGTTTAGGGTATGTGTCAAATGAAGTGATTGACTCGTTAATTCAATGCGCAGCTATTGTCGTAAACCCATCTCTTTATGAGGGGGGAAATGGCGCTGGTTTTGATGCTTGGTCTAGAGGGGTTCCCGTTGCAATGTCACGGATTCCACCATTTGAAGAGCATTTACTGACCCACAATGTCCACGCTCAATTGTTTGATCCCCGCTCCCCCGAAGATATTGCTCTTAAACTTCATGCTATTCTTTCAAATCCGATGCACACAGATGAAGTCGTTCAGCACTCTAAACAAGCGATTAGTCGCTTCACATGGGAATATAGCGCTGAAAAATATTTGGAGGTTTTTGATGAGGCTCTTTTACCGAAATAACCAGAAGAACCTTTTCTGTAGACAGAATTATTTATTTTTCTGTAAAATCTCGATTTTTCATTTGAGTATCCTCCCGTTATTTTGTTAAGGACTTTCAAAAATAGCATAAGAATTGGAATAGAGAGAGTATGAATATTAAGGAAAGATGTATATGTCGAGTTTCAGGTGGAAAATTACATGAAGTTTTTGACTTAGGAAAACTTCCTATCTCATGTTTTCCAACTCCCACAGATCCAACTCCAGAAAGTCACCCTTTAAAGCTTGCTCTTAATGAGGAATCAGGGCTAGTTCAGCTGTTTCATACAGTAGATCCAGATGAAATGTATTCAGAATATTGGTACATGTCAGGAGTGAATCAGTCGATGAAAAATGCCCTTGCATCGATTGTAGAAGAAGCGATAAAGCGCTCTTACCACAAACTTGTAAAAGGGGATATTGTTCTGGATATTGCATCCAATGATGGGACACTCTTAAGTGCATATCCTGCAGATGTCTATCGAGTGGGTATCGATCCTGCAAAAAATATTATTCCAAAACATTGTGATCTTCATGTGAATACCTATTTTAGCAAAGAGGCTTATCAATCGGCTCTTGGAAATAATAAAGCCAAAATTGTTACAAGCATCGCAATGTTTTATGATTTGGAAGATCCGATTCAATTTAGCCGTGATGTTGCGGAAATTTTAGAGGAAAAAGGTCTTTGGATTATCGAACTGAGCTACCTTCCGACGATGTTAGAAAAAAACTCGTTTGATACCATTTGCGCAGAGCACCTTGAATATTATTCTCTTCAATCAATTGAATTTATCCTTGCGCAAGCGGGCTTGAAGGTTGAGGATGTCGAGTTAAATGATATGAATGGAGGGAGTTTTAGGGTCTATATCAGGCACGCTGCTTACGCTAAAGAAACGCCTGCCGTAAAAGACATGCGGCAATATGAAGAGTCCTTACAGTTGTCTCACAAGCAGATTTATATAGCGTTTAAGGAGCGTGTTGAAAAAAACAAAACTGAAATGATTGAGTTTTTAACAACGCAGAAAAAATTAGGCAAAAAAGTCATTGGTTATGGAGCGTCCACGAAAGGGAATACGATTATGGCGTATTATGGGATTGGGCCTGAGCTTGTTCCTTACGTTGCAGATCGCAATCCGATCAAATGGGGCCGTCAAACGGTCACACGTATTCCAATTATCTCAGAGGAAGAGGCCCGTCAGATGAATCCTGATTATTTCTTAGCGTTTCCTTACCATTTTATGAATGAATTTGTGGCGCGAGAAGCTGAATTTATTAAAAATGGCGGTCAATTTGTATCCCCAATTCCACGTCTAACCTTTTTTGCTTAAAATGAAAAAAATCTTATTTGTTAATCATCCAGAGAAAAGATGCGGCGTCTATCAGTATGGGGCTGCTGTCTTTGAAGCATTAAACAAAGGCAATGAATACCAGTTTCATTACGTGGAATGTTCCAGTGGTCAAGAATTAGATCGGATCATGCAACATCACGCCTATTGGGGGGTTCTTTATAACTATCACGATGTAACACTTTCTTTTGTTGACCCTGCTTTTGTAAAAAGATATCCTGACATCGTTCATATCTGTTTAGCACATGAATTGACTGAAGAAATTGTAAGTGATCTAGACGGATATTTCTTCGATTATTACATCTATGCAGATCCATCCCTTTCTAAAAGCAGTTCTCGCGTTTTTAAAATCGGACGCCTGTTGCCAGAGTATGTTAACTCATTTCCTTTACCGAAAACGCTTACCATTGGAAGTTATGGCTTTCAATCAGGCATGCGAAAATTTGAAAACTTGATTAAGTTAACTCAAAGAGAATTTGATGAAGCTGTGATCCGTATCAATATTCCGATAAATGATGTGGTAGATCAGGCAGGTGCGCATGCACGTTGCAGTGCAGACAGATGCATGAAATTAGTTAAAAAACCCGGAATTAAGGTGGAAATTACACATGAGTTTTTTGATAAGACTCAGTTATTAGATTTCTTGGCACAGAACACAATCAATGTGTTTACGTATGATGAACTTGGTCCAACGGGGATTTCCAGTGCAGTTGATTTGGCTTTAGCGGTTCGACGGCCCATTGCAGTTTCAGATTCAAATTTCTTCCGGCATTTATATTCAATTCGGCCTTCAGTGATCCTTAAAAGTGCGTTTTGGGATAGTTTATATCAAAAAGCAAGAGCCTTAGCACGTGCTGTTTATTCTCGTAAAAAAATGGTGTATTTTAAAAAATACACATCGTCTTTGAAATTTTTTGTAAAAACTATTTTTAAGGTCCGATCCTCAATTGAAAGAAGTTCTTTAAAGGAAATTGTAAACAGAGGCTTTTCTCCTCTCGAGCCTATTTATCAATCATGGCAAGCGCCTCAGTTTATTAACGAGTTTAATGCCATTTTGCAAAAAATCGAAGAGATTTCTCTAAAGGCTAAGAGTCCGAAAAAATCGTTCAATGGTATTTTAAATGATCTAGCTCGTATCAAATATGAGCCGTCGATTAAAGATCTGGGTTTTTATGCTCCAAAAATTATAAAAAAGAAGATTAAGCGCGCAAATATCCAACAGGCATTTGTCTATGATACAGTGAAGTATTTTGCTCGAATGAATTCTAAGATCTTATGTGTTGGTGGATATGAGGACACAGCTTGCTATGCCTTAGAGAAATTGGGATATAAGATTACGAATATTGATCCAGAAATTAATTGTGATTTAGACTCTTTTTTTAATAGTGAAACCGCGAAAAAAAATTCTTTTGATGTGATTTTTTCAACATCTGTTATTGAGCATGTTCCAGATGATCTTAAGTTATTTGCCCAGGTTGTTCAATTGCTTAAGCCTGGAGGGTATGGAATTTTTACATGTGATTTTAAATATGACTACAAGGTCGGAGACTATCTGTTTCCTTGCAATCATCGGTTTTATACTAAAGATGACTTGCTATCACGTGTAATGCCGGCACTGATGGATTGTTCGCTTGTTGATGAGGCTGACTGGAGTTGTTCTGAGCCAGATTTTGAACATGGAGGGCTAAGATATACTTTTGCGACACTTGTATTCAGGAAAAATGAATACGCACAAATATAGGTGCTTGTTTGTCAAAATCGATGTGGCAGAATTTGATAGCCAATTTTTTGGGGAAAAGTTGGTCTGCTGTGACAGCTTTGCTATTTGTACCCATTTATATTCGTTTCTTAGGCATTGAAGCTTATGGATTGATTGGCTTTTTTACCCTTTTGACAATGTTGATGGCTCCCATGGACACGGCGATTTCGTTTACGCTAAACCGCGATCTGGCCCGTCTATCTGCTAAAGAGACATCTCCTCAGCAATTTAAAGACCTTCTGCGCACGCTTGAAATCCCCTTTTGGACATGTTCGTTTTGTTTAGGCTTAGGGATTGTATTTGCTGCCTCCTACCTTGCGCAACATTGGGTGAATCTACAGCTACTATCTGTTAAATCTGTGGCTTCTTCCATCTCATTAATGGGCATTGCTTTAGTCTTGCAATGGCCGATTTCTTTGTATTCAAGCGGTCTTCAGGGATTGCAAAGACAAGTGATTTTAAATGTGATTCTGATTTGCATGTCCTCGTTGCGTAGCTTTGGAGCTGTTGCTGCGATGTATTGGATCGAACCATCTATTTTTATTTTTTTCCTGTGGCAGGTGATTGCAAGTTTGGTTCATGCGGTCACAATTGCAGTTGTTTTATGGAGAAATTTGCCTCAAACAGAATGTAGACCGCAGTTTAATTGGAAGTATTTACGCGAAGCCTCACCTTTTGCCATAAGAATGGGAGTTTTGAGTTTAGTTACATTGGTTTTTGTCAACGCTGATAAAATAATTTTAAGCAAGTTGGCTCCATTGGAAGACTATGGCTATTATACTTTGTCATCGACATTAGCCGCAGGGCTATACTTCATCATTACACCTGTTTTTTCTGTTTTTTTTCCAAAATATTGTCAAATCGTTGCATCAGGAAATCAGGAAGAGATTGCTTCCCTGTACTACAAAAGCTCTCGATTTTTGGCAGCATTATTGGTGCCGGCAGCTTGCGTTCTTGTCTATTTTTCCAATGAAATTTTGTTCTTATGGACCAAGAATGGAGAGACCGTAGAAAAAACCTCGTCGATTTTTTCTATTTTAGCTTTGGGAACGGCATTCAATGGGTTAATGAATATGCCCTATGCTCTGCAGTTAGCCTACGGATGGACAAGATTAGTGTTAATTCAGAATTTGGTGTCTTTTGTTCTTTTACTTCCTGTGACTATTGTCTGTTACCATTATTATGGACTGATTGGAGCTTCTTTTTCATGGTTGGTCCACAATATGGCGTGCGTCATGATTTGTCTACCGATCATTCATTATAAGTTTCTAAAACACTGGATTAAACAATGGTTTTGGGAATGTTTTACAATCCCAGGAGGAATTGCTTTTCTGGTAACGTATCTTGGATACCGTTTTGTTCATGTCACGAGAAATGGATTTGGGTTATTGTTGTTGATTGCTTTGACGTACATTTTGGGGGTAGCCTTGACATCCTTAATAACCCTTATTTCTCCCAAAAGACTTGCTAGAACACTTTTGAATCGGATTGGATATCGTCTATAAATTTTTAAACAAGAGAATCAAAAATATGAAAAAAGCGCTAGTGACGGGGATTACGGGACAAGATGGCTCTTATTTAGCGGAACTTCTTTTGGAAAAAGGATACGAAGTCCATGGACTTGTGCGAAGATCTTCTTCGTTTAACTTACATCGAATTGAGCATCTATGTAATGACCCTTCCTTAAAAGAATGGCTTTTTTTACATGAAGGAGACCTTGGAGATTCTTCAAGCTTGAAACGTGTTGTTGAAGAAGTGCAACCTAATGAAGTCTATAATTTGGCAGCAATGAGCCATGTAAAGGTTTCGTTTGATGTTCCGGAGTATACGGCAAATGTCGATGCTTTAGGCACTCTTCGTTTGTTAGAAGCAGTTCGTACAAATTGCCCGAAAGCTCGTTTTTATCAAGCGTCCACTTCTGAGTTATTTGGAAAGGCAAAAGAGATTCCCCAGAATGAATTGACTCCATTCTATCCACGATCTCCTTACGGAGTTGCAAAGTTATATGGGTATTGGGCTGTTGTCAATTATCGAGAAGCTTATGGGTTATATGCATGCAATGGGATCCTTTTTAATCATGAAAGTCCACGGCGAGGAGAAACATTTGTCTCGCGCAAAATCACGATTGCGGCAGCGCGTATTCATGCAGGATTCCAAGAAAAACTCGTTTTAGGAAATTTAGATGCGCAAAGAGATTGGGGGTTCGCAAGGGATTTCGTTGAGGGGATGTGGAGGATGCTTCAGCAAGATGAGCCTGAGGATTTTGTCCTAGCAACGGGTAAAACGACTACCGTTAGGAAATTTGTTGAGCTGTCTTTTCAAGCTGTTGGTATGGATATTTTGTGGGAAGGAAAGGGCGTTGATGAAAAGGGAAGAGATCGTGCAACTGGGCGAATCATTGTTGAGATCTCCCCTGAATTTTTTCGTCCTGCAGAAGTTGATCTATTGATTGGAGATGCTAGCAAGGCCACGGAAAAGCTTGGCTGGTCTTCAAAGACTTCATTAGAAGAGTTGGTCCAGATTATGATGAGAGCGGATATCGAACGTGTTCAACGTTATCCAACAGTGAGGGATGCTCAGCTTTCTCGCCTCATTGCAGTTGCGCAATCAGAATCGGAATGTTTGAATAGAGGATAATAGAATCGTGAAATCGATTTGTGTAGATGCTCGCATGCTGGGGACGGGAGGAATTGGGACTTACCTGTATAACTTACTCGATCAATTTAAAACTTCGCCTTTTAAATTCTATGCGCTCATCCATCGTCACCATGTCTCTTTAATAAGTCAGTGGAAGCACATCGAGCCCATTGTGATTGATTTTCCCATTTATTCGATTGCGGAACAATGTCAACTTCCTTTAAAAATTCCTGCCTGTGATCTCTTTTGGTCGCCACACTATAATATACCGCTGCTTCCAATTCGGGCGCATCGAAGATTGACAACGATTCACGATGTCTTTCATCTTGCATTCTTTAGTTCTTTAAAGCTGCTGGAAAAGCTGTATTCTAAGGTTGTTATGGAAGCTGCTGTGCGCTTAGCAGATGCTGTCATCACCGTTTCTCAGTTTTCTAAAAGTGAACTTCAAAAACACACGTCCATTGTAGAAAAAAAGATTCAGGTTATTTATTCCGGACTGAATCAAGCAGTATTTTGTGATGAAAAAAAGGATAGCAATTTCAAATTGCCAAAGGAGTTTATTCTTTTTGTCGGGAATATAAAGCCGCATAAAAATGTGAAGGCTGTTATTCAAGCGCTCGATCTTCTTGCTCAAGAGGACAAGCAGATCGATTTGGTAATTATTGGAAAATCTGAAGGGTTAAAAACAAAAGAAGACTTGATTTTCCTTGGGTGCCGATACGCTCATCTTAAAGACCGGCTCCATGTATTAAGTGATGTTTCTGAGAGGCATCTTGTTCAAGCATACCGCTTGGCGCGGGCGCTGGTCCTTCCTTCGTTTTATGAAGGATTTGGTTTCCCTCCTTTGGAAGCGATGGGAGCTGGTTGTCCAACGATTGTCTCATCACGAGGTTCGCTGCCAGAGGTATGTCAAATGGCCTCGATATATATTGATCCCCATGCGCCACAGGAGATCGCCTGTGCTCTAAAAAGGGTATTAGAAGATCAGTCCTTGCGCGAAACATTAATCCGATCAGGGTTTGAACAAGTTCAAAAATTTTCGTGGGCTGAGTGTGCGGACAGACATCTTAAACTCATTGATCAATTGGTTCATTAAGAGAAGAATCATCGTCTATACTGTGTCCACTTCAAAGTTAGAGAAATTTCAAACTCAGCGCTTCAA
>CAYWSY010000005.1:32949-44135 GCA_964461105.1 uncultured bacterium | reverse complement strand
CGCGAGGGTGAAAAGAGGAAGAAAATCGAATTTACAGAAAAGGTGTTGCTTTATCCTTTCCAGACACAGAAACACTTAAAAGCATCGAAAAGCCAAAAGTACTTTCATGTAATTTTTTTAAGGAAACTCGTGAAATTTGGGCACACCTTTTGACAGACCGTCAAAAATATGAATTTCTTTTTAATGTTATTATACGCTCCCTCGACGCTTGCTTGTCCAAAAATTATGTTGTCTTTGATGCTCATACAAGCACAAATTGTTGTCATGGTATTGCAACACTAACTCGAAAATTGATTTTAACTATAAATGATTTTGATTTAAACGATCTTCGGGAAAAATTTACTGATACATCTAACAAAACAAAAAAAGCAGAATTGAAAGATCTTCAGAATCTCCTTGATTCTCTTCCAAGCGAAATATTAATTTTATCTAGCTTATATATACTTGCTTTTACCCGAAATATTGATGCTGAAAAAAAATTAAGATGCGAACCTCGCATGCTAAAAAAAATCTCACTTGTTGGTAATGCTTTTTGTTCAAACATCACAAAATCTCTCAAAACCCATTTCTCAAATTTAATTGCTAACAGCTACAATATTTATCTGAATGACCTTCCTCCAGAAATGGATATTAACGGAGCTCCTATTAGTTTCTGGGGATCTTATGTGAGTGACGATTACATTCGTAAAGATTGCCGTGGACATCTTTATGCTCCCTGCATTTATTCCAACCAAATCACACTCGCACATCTTATTATTTCAAAAGCCAAAGTTGCAATTGTTAATGAAATCATTGACTCCTCTGGAAATTTTGTCCATCGATTGATTTATCTATTTGAAGGCGATGGAGTAAATAAACTTAAGTTACTTTCTCAAGAAAAGGATTTTTCTGAGGAGTTTTTAAAAGAACCTGTCGTTATTTTTGGAGGATATGCGCATTCAGGCACTTCAGATATCTTTGAAATAAAACAACATCTAAACAAATGGCTAGACCGTTTTCCAAGCTTGATGATCGCGTGTGATTTAGTTTACCCTCAATTTCCTCGCGTTAATGACGACCCTGATTTTAATAGCTCACCAATCATCCCGAAAGAAAAGCAACTTAGAGATCTTTTTGTTGCTTATGCGAATATTGAAGGAGTTTCAAGCTCTACACCTACACTGTATTGTCCTTCCCATATTTACACACTTAGCCTTGGTCACTTGCAAGATGCAATTAAAGTGAATGCAGAAAGTTCTCTCCCAAGCGTCCACGGTTTACTCACATCTATTCAACATGCTTGTCCCAAAATGTGGGGCATTTCTGAAAGTGATTTTTTATCACAATAAAAACATACTTTTTGAGCTTTTTTCCCAGATTTGAAAGTCGTTTTTTGGCCTACTTATTCAAGTAAGTCCTGCGAAGCGACTTTCAAATCTATGGAACACGCTTCAAAAATCAAAGTTTTTAAATAGTAGGATAGTCGTATTCCCCTTAAAGATCACCACACACAACTTTTATTTGCACCTTTTTAATGAATTAATCCAAATGTAAGAGCAATTTACTAAATTTCAGGCTCTTCTAATTCCTTTGAACTAAACACGTCCATTCTTCCATAAACTGCAACGGTTGCACAGAAAGCTGCAACCGTTGCAGTTTCAACCTCAATTATTGACGAGCAAACGCAAAACAGTTATAAGAAAGTTTCATTAAAAATTGAGAGGTCAGATGAGATCCATCACATTTTGCTCATTCAAAGGCGGAACGGCTAAAACATCAACAACTTTACATATCGGAGCCTGCTTAGCAAAAAAGCACAAAAAAAAGGTGCTTTTAGTCGATTTCGATTCTCAGGCCAATCTTTCAACAGGACTCGGATTAGGACAAGACAATTTAAAAACAATGGTCCCTGTCTTACAAGGAGAGGAATCGATCCGCAACGTTATCCAACAAACTCACATCAAAAACCTCTCTATTATCCCTGCAAACGCTTATCTAGATGGCATAGAGAAAACACCTCAAGTTGGAGCAGATCTTTATGCACACGAACGACTACGTAGAGCTCTAAAAACAGTTGAAGAAGACTATGATTTCTGCTTTATAGATACACCTCCTTCCCTAAGTTGGCTTACACAGTCAGCGTTTTTTGCATCCCAGTCTACTATTATCTGTGCCATTCCCGAAGCATACAGCGTTCTTGCCCTAAGGAGGCTGAAAGACTTTCTAGCTTCATTTAAACAATATCATGAAATCGATGTCTTAGGCCTCATCTTTTCCTTTTGGGATGAGCGAGGAGCTGTTAACAAAGCTTTTCTCGAGGAAATCACAAACTCCTTTCCTGGCAAACTCTTTTCATCAAAAATCAGAAGAGATGTTGCAGTTTCTCGCGCAGTATTACAAGGAAAACCAGTTTTTGAAACTGAGCCCGATTGTAGAGCAGCTGAAGATTACAAGTTAGTCACCGCTGAACTTATAAAAAGACTTGAAAATGGATCTTCCTCGCAAACAATCCAAAAACTTTTAAATGAACAGACAAAAGCAGGAGTATAAATGTCCAAGCAATCACCTTTTTCCAATCCAGCATTTCAGTTATCATCTTTACCTGCTTCTAAAGAGTTCAATATGGTCCCTAAAGCCAATAACTTTAACTCTGTATTTAACCCACAGCCTTTAGATAATAAAGAATCTACAGGAATCGAAAAACTGCTCGTTGACTATTTCTTACCCGGAAGGTTTCCAGAAGACCAAGTAACAACCGATTTAGACCAACTTAAAAAAATCACAGCTGAAATCAAAGCAATTGCCAAACAAGGGGCTGTTTTAACCGGTGAACGAATCCATCAAGCAAGAATAATCTTAAAACCTTACCGAGATGGAGCTTTCTCTCAATGGATCGATTTGTTTTTTGGAAGTCGAAGAACAGCTTATAATCTGCTTGCTTATTACGAACTCTATTCAAGTTTACCAAATCACGAAGCTAAGATAAAATTCCAAAAGCTTCCCCAAAAAGTTGCTTATTTACTAGCGTCTAAAGATGTAAATATTGATGCAAAGATAGACATTATCGATAAGCACTTTGATTCACCTCCCAATGATCTGATGATGCTAATCCAAGAACGCTTTCCAACTAACGAAAGTGACGGTAGACGTAAAACAGCCAATAAATCACTTTTAGATTCTCTTGAATCCGGGTTAAAAAAACTACTGAGACGCAAAGACCATTTACCTGAAGATAATGTAAGACAAATTCACAGGCTTAAATCCTTAATCGATGAAATCCTGGCAACAAATAATGAGACCCTATCAATATAGTGTTATTCGATACAAAATTTAGCCTCGCCAGACAAAAAATCTCCGATCTTTAAGATCTTAATCAGAACGCCAAGAGTGAGTAGACGGATGCATCCAGCACCTAAGCTACTCACTTCTCCCATTTGAGCAAGGAGGGGAAACCGAAAAAACACACCAATATCTAAGCGGAAAGTGTACTTTTAAGACGTTTTAATTATTAAGATTATAGCTTATTAGCTCGCGAGCTTTTGCAAAGTGTATTCAACAAGATCCTGTCCTCGATAGCTCTTTTCAATTATCTTTTTTTCTTTTTTATAAGTCTCAGCAACAGAGTTATCCGCTATTTCTCTAAACACTGGAATCGTAAAATGATTCAGGCGACCTGTGCGAAGTTCAACAGGCTGTGTCGAAAATGGGAAATATGCTCCTTTAAGGTACTCTGAAATTTCTTTAGAGCTTGGAGTTAAATTTTCTGGACGTAAGTATTTGCTCCACCAGCTAAAAAACAAAGAATTTTCCAGTCCATATCCAAATAGCAGTCCTTTTCCTATATAGTCCTTAGAGTTGTAAATATAATCTCGAATTTTTGATGTTGGTTGTCTTAATTCTAATGTCATTTGAAGCGGTTCAAAGTCCGTTTCCAAAAAACTTTGAAAAAAATGAGGATATTTAGCGAGCGTAATGGCTGTTTTTTGGACATCTGCAAATATAATGCTGTGGTATCCTGATCCACGCGAAGAATCAACTGACAAAATGTAGCGATTCATTTTAAAAGTTTTTTGTACTTTTTCCCATGCAAGAAACCCTCGAAACAAATTCAATTCTTCGATTTTCTCTTCTGAAGAATCAAATTCTGTGTCAATCAAATCCATTTCACAAAGCGGCTTACTTCCAAATATTACGAAAGCTCCATAATTTTCGAAGAGAAGATACTGGAAAAAATGCTCTAGATCCACTCTTTCTTCTTTTGTCAAACAAGAGACGTAAAATGGCGAATTTTTACGGTTATTCATGCATGAAAAAAACGTGCTGCAAAAAAAAATAATGAGGAGTAACATCCCAAAAAAACTTTTCACCTTAAGGAGATTTTGTACGTTTCTTAATTTTTTCATTATTTTTATTCTTTCTCTGACAAGCCTATGCGCCCACGAAGAGATCAACACACATAGGTTTGATCATTTAGACACTTTTCCCATTGTTTTGCAAATCTTTTCCGAGCAAGCAGAGTCTATTCAGTCTCACGATGATGAAAATGGCAAATTATATCTGAAATCTGAAAGAATCTATCCTTCAAATAATCAATTATGGCTTTATGATAACAATTCAGCTATCTCGCTTCCTACTCTTTTCATGGATAAAAACGGATATTATATTCTAAGTCGCACACGAGGAGAAGCTCCATACCAATGTCCCAGTTGCGGAAGAAGATGGTACTATTCTGAAGACCCCACGCTTTATTGCAGGGTTTGCTTAGTGCGTGGAGAATAACTGTATCTCCTGCCAGAAGAGGACAGAAAAACGGAATAATTACCTCGGAGAACATCAAGATAAGAAACTCAATCAGATGTTTCGGCGAGAAGTGAATTAAGAAAAGCGACGGAAAGAATCTTTCCGTCGCTTTGATTTTAACCAAAACCTATAAATCTATCAGTTCCTTATATGACTCAGATGTCAAATGAACGAACGTGAGAAGGCTTAAATTCTTCTTGAACTTCCTTATTAAAAGACGTTTTCAAAAACAACTCCTGAACAGGTTCCTTCCGGAGTTCTTTTCTTGAAAAAGCTTGCTCGAAACCCTTCGAGAAAGCTTTATCTAATTCTAAATTCGTTAATTGAGAAGGAAAAGACACTTTTAAATCCATAATAACCTTTTTCATCTTAGCAACTTCCCAATTGGCTGGATCCTTCCCATGATACGCACGAAAGATAGCTATCTGCCAAACCAAGTGATTTTCCATATTAGAATTTCCAGTGATCCCCTTGATAATTTTGGGGGGCTTTTCCACTTCGAGCAAAATTCTTGCAGCTTCAGATAAAATTTCTTCATTAATTTTCCATGGCTGATTAGCGTATTTGACTTCAAGAGCTGAACGTAGCCGTTCATCAACACGCCAAAGAATTTCGTTTGCTCTCGCTTTTTCTTGATTCCCTGAAGTGCGATAGAGAAGCTGTTGTGGATCGATAGCTTTATGAGGAGCATCCTTCAGCAGTTCTTTAAGAAGACGCTCTTTAACATTAGCAGGGAGAGGGTCTGCCAAATCCCACTTCTCTGGGAAATGCTTTTGCAAGGCATTAGCATCGACGGAACGGAGAGACCCTACTCCAACCCTTCTCAACTCACGACAAAGCGATTCTTGAGCCTCTAAACCAGCTTTATCGTTATCCGGCCAGACTATAATGTTCCGTCCTGAGAGCGGATCCCAATTAGCCAAACGAACAGCACCAGCACCACCAGGCCAAGTTACACAAATTAAATCTTCTCCCGGAAATTTATCTCGCGCACGATCCGCAGTCTTTTCTCCTTCAACAACGAGAACAGTTGCATGTGGATGTTCAGAAAGCTGATGAAGATTATAAATTAAGTTTTTCCCTGCTTGAAATCCTTTAAGTTCCCAGCTGGGATTTTCTGGATTGGATTTCCAATAGCCAAAGCTTAAAGGAGGAGTAATTTTTTTCGTAGAATCACTTCTATCTTTTAGCCGTATAACATAATAGAGCAACTGACCATGTTCATTCCGGTAAGGATGTCGCATGACCTCTTCAAAGTAATGATGAAGCTTGCGATTGGAAAGTTCTTCTAGTCGAGGAGCAGGGATATTTGAATCAGGGATCAAACTGACCCAATCAGAGTCTTTTTCTTTACAAGCTCCCGAAAGGGATTTTGAAAAAACCTTCGGAATTTTGATTTCGTGCGCAACACCAAGAAATTGCTTTGCCCATTCTTTTGTTTCGATACTGCCCAAGCCTAATTCTCTTTGAATCAACTTTAAGGGGCCTCCTCCTTCTTGTCGCTCAAAATCGTAGAATTGCCCTATCTTATCTCCTGAATGTGCGACTGAGAGCGAACCCTTCGCCCCAAAACGAAAATTTCCTCTTTCTTTCCGTGTAGGACCTTCAGGAAATAGCCTGTAGAGTAAGGGTTCTATATGAGTTTTAAGACCCTCCTCAACATCAAAAACTTGAGCATTTTCGCGCCGTTCCACTGATTCAATGTGGCGAGATGCTTGATTCAGAACGTAGCCAGCCATTTTTTTCCCAAGAAAGGAACTGAGTTCTTGAGCAGGTATCGTTTTTATCAATTCATTAGCTGCGCAGTTCCGATCGCCACAAGCTTTTTGCCAAGCCTTAAAGTATTTAGTTGATTCAATTTTCTGCGGGGATTCCTCCTGATGCAAATCGACGATTGCCTTTAGAGACCCCGCTGAGCCCGAAAAAGAAAAGTACGCCTCAAAGCTTGCTTGTTTTTCAGAACTAAACGCTTTCCATATGGAAGGTTTTTTGTGTTGGCAATTTTTAAAGATTTCTTCTGGAAGAGAAATCGGAGCAATTCGTGAGGTCACAGGAGGAGAAGATAAAGCCAAGCTTTTTTCTTGGGTTAGTATTGTCTCAAGAGCTAGTTCAGGTTCCAATGCAACTTTTGTAACGGAAGCTTTAACATTTGAAGCGGAGATTTCTGGGTTATAAAATTCTTTGCTAGAAGTTCTGTCTTGAATGTTCTCCCCTATAGACTGAACTTTTGTTTTCATCAGATCATAGGCAGACAACCCATATCCCTTGACTCGAAGAAGGAATGAATCAGATTCTTTAAGGGATTGAATCTCATCCCGATTTTTTTGTTGTTTTTGTTGACTTTCAACTTCCTGGATTGTCGTAAAATTAAGGGTGTTTTCTTTAATATCCTCCCTCATCGCCTGTCTTTTAAGGTCAGCAAGGCAGTAAGCCTGGTCCTTGGATACAAAATAATACGCCTCATCAACGTGCCTCGTTAGCCCAACATAGAACAATCTCTTATTCAATGCTGGACTATGCAAGACATATGCGCGATTGAACGTTTCTCCTTGAGAGCGAAAATACGTACTTGCATATCCTAATTGATAGGCATGATATTCTTGAGGATTGAAAACAACGGTTTGAGGCTTCTTAGAATCCTCTCGAATCGAAACAACAAATTTATCAGGACTAGCTTCGACTAGAACACCCGACATTCCATTCGTAACCCCTAAGGTTTTTTCATTTTTTCGAAACTCAATCGTATCTCCAACACTTAAATAGACCTTTCCCAAGGTCGTTTCACAGGAAAATTCTGTTTCAGCTAATTCCCCTCGCTGTTTTCTGATGATTCTTACCATCTCATTAAGAATGCGAACCTCATCATTCGAATGAGCAATAATCAGAGTAGAAGTTTGAGGAATTGACCTAGTATCCCCAGCCCAAGTAGAAATTAGTTGTTCAATTGCATCTTTTTTTGAAGACGACCATCGAAGAGTCGAATTTGAGGAGAGTTTGTCTATAGCTACACCAAATTCTCCAACTGCTAAATTCTTTGCGATTTCTCTTTGTTGTTCTTGTTTCTGCCTTTGAATGTTCTGCAAAACATGAGGGCTGTAACGCTCACAAAATTCCTTAAACATTCCTCCACGACCAACTGAGTTCAGTTGCGCGTAGTCACCGGAAAAAACGACTTGAACATCCTTTTTTTCAGCTTCCTTCAAAAACTCTAAAAGCGGGCGGTTTCCGAGTTTACCAGCTTCATCGAGAATCCATACCTCCTTTCCTTTAGAGACCGTCCTTTTCGAGTTATGAAGAGAAAATAAAAATCGATAAACGTTTTCGGCTGTATTAAAACCCTTTCCTTGTAAAACATCAGCTGTTGCACTATCTGGACCAAAAGCGCGCACCTCGTATCCAGAATTTTCATAAGCATTTTTTAAAGCGACAAGAAGATGACTTTTTCCCGTTCCAGCATATCCATGAACGCAGGATAACCGCGACCCAGCAAGGATCTTTGAAAATGCAGAACTTTGTTCCTCATTTAGGGATTTAGAAAACTCAGAAGATTCTTTTAAGTTTACTTTGAGAGCGTTCTTTGAATAAATTTCTTCAGAAAGACGCAGGATCCTCTTTTCTTCTTCCACAACCTTCGCAGAACTAAATTTCCCCAATAATTCGCCTGTTTCCTTGTTAACCAAGGGAATAAGATCAGCCTGTTTCCAAAAAGCATCCTTAAAGTTTTTATGCATTTCTGAGGGGACATGTTTATGCAAAAACCGATCGACATCTTCTTTTGTAAAAACGCTTAACCTTTCAGTGATTTTATCCAAGACACACGAAACATCCTTTGCCTTTATCGAGTTAACTTCAAGGATCCTTCCATGCTCTTTTAAAAGTTCAAAAGCTCGTCCCCTCATCCGATAAGGACCCAAATGCTCCTGAGCCTCAATTCCAGGGAGATCAACTCTTAAATCAACCCCTTTTTCGGTAAAAAATTGATTTTGATGATCCGTCCAAAGCTTGCCCCAATCTGGACCAGAAATCACTTTTCCTTTAGCAATTTGTGGCATTAAATCTCTGGCTTTTTCCCCTAAACCAAGCCCATCTTTCTGAAACCGTCGAGTCGTAATCAATACATGCGCATGCCAATTACTTTGCTCAAATGAATATCCAGTAAATTCTTCTGGATTAAGAGAAGCTATTTTTCCGTTCTCCAACTGAAGTTTTATTGAAGACTGATTTTCTTGAATGATGTTCGCTGACATTCCTTTAAAAAGGCCAAGTTCTCGATTATCTCTCATGATCTGAATTTTCTTCTCTGGATGATGAATATCAATTTGAGCGGCTAAACCTTTATCGACAAAATGCTTTTGAATGAATGATCTCGCGAGATGAATCCGATCTTCCAAAGAAATGACCAGATCGTCGGGAAGGGCCAACAAAAGATCAAGGCCAACAACAGAGTTAATGCGACTTTCTGCCAATTCAGTTTCATTCCATAGGGCATCAGGAGACTTGAATTTTTCATTTGCTCCTTTTGGCAATAGAACTTCATGAAAAGCAGGCTTTTCCTTATCCGTCCAATCATAGATTTCGGGGCTCATCACACAATTCCCCTCAAACTCGATACGAGATCGAGAATTATATGCCGCTTTGGCACACGCCGATTTACCATTGGAACGCTGGACAAACTCTACTCTTGCATATCCGATTGCCACGAAGAACCTCAACTTTCAGAAAGTTACCCTTATCAGTGAAACAACCCCCGCTCGGAGATTCTTTTTTTGAATTTTAAAACCCTTTTATTCCTTATGAATCTTTTTAATCAACAAACATTTTCCGCATTCGAGATGTATGAGTGCATCTAACATTCAATGTCTAGACCCCCAAGTAGAAGCAAAAAAATGCCACTAAACGCACACCATAATTTTAAGAAACAATCTGAAGAAAATCATCTGCACGTGCTTTTTTTCCGTGTTCTTCCATTCCTATGTGACTTTGATTTTTTCGAGTGGTATTTTACCGGCTGGACTCTAGGAACGTAAGGAACGACACGCGCGCAAACACAGTTTGCTTATTGCGTAATCCGCAAAAAATTATCTTCTGTCCTTCAACTTCGTTTCCTCATTCCACTCTCCCTCTTCGGCTTTGCCCTTGGTTCATTTTGAACCTTTTGTAGGAGAGCGCGTAGCTTGATAAGCTTGGATCTGTTAGATTTTGTCTGATACGTTCAAACTCAATCTTGCGGAGTCCTATGCAAATAGAAAAACTAATGGAGCAAAAAGAAAAAATCTCACAGAAAAAAGAACGTCTGGAAAAGAAGGAGCTGTTGTTAAAAATGAAGGAAAGAAAAATTCAAACCAACCGCTTGATCCAAGCTGGGGAATTAATTACCAAAGCGGGAATCGATCATCTGCCACCAGTAACGTTGTTAGGAGCCCTTCTGGAAATCAAAGATCGAGCACACGATGAAATCGCAATCAAAGCCTGGCAAACAAAAGCTGAAGTGATGTTTCAGCACGATCAACGTGTAAACGCACAGCCTTTGATCCTTTCTTTTGAAGTTGAATTAGACGAATCCTCGAAAACCTCGCTTAAAGCCCTCAAGTTTCGCTGGAATGCTTTCAGACGAGAATGGTATGGATTTGGAAAGAAAGATGAGCTAGAGGTCATGTTTAAAGGATTTGGAGCTAAAATTGAGACAACATCCATCCAGAATAAATAACTCAACTGAAAAAGTGCACCCATCGGTTGATGTTGTTTATGAAGGTTGTAGATTACCAAACAAGATGATGCCGTTAAAGATAAGGATTGCAATCGTTTTGCACGGCGCTCCCTCCCTCTCTTTAAATCCGAAGTCCAGTCATGCCTGTTAAAGGCACTGACTTGACTGTCTCTTAAGCTTAATTAACTTAATTAACTTAATTAACTTAATGACCATTTTTTCATAGAGAAAAACCTATCCTAAAGCCCTAAAAAGACTAAACTAAAACCCTAAAAACCCTAACCTAAATACCTAAAAATCCTAACCTAAAACCCTAAAAATCCTAACCTAAAACCCTAAAGCTCTTAAATTTAGAGGTGTCTTTTAAAAGGGCAACTACCTTAAAACCCTAAATCTAAAGGTAGCTTTTGAAGGGACAACTACCTTAAAACCCTAAATTCAAAGGTAGTTTTTACGCTCTGGAAGAGCTACCTCAAAACCCTAAATCTAAAGGTAGCTTTTGAAAGGACAGCTACCTTAAAACCCTAAATTCAAAGGTAGTTTTTACGTTCTAGAAGAGCTACCTCAAAACCCTAAATCTAAAGGTAGCTTTTGAAGGGACAACTACCTTAAAACCCTAAATTCAAAGGTAGTTTTTACGCTCTGGAAGAGCTACCTCAAAACCCTAAATCTAAAGGTAGCTTTTGAAAGGACAGCTACC
>CAYWSY010000005.1:0-32849 GCA_964461105.1 uncultured bacterium | reverse complement strand
TTTTACGTTCTAGAAGAGCTACCTCAAAACCCTAAATCTAAAGGTAGCTTTTGAAAGGACAGCTACCTTAAAACCCTAAATTCAAAGGTAGTTTTTACGTTCTAGAAGAGCTACCTCAAAACCCTAAATCTAAAGGTAGCTTTTGAAGGGACAACTACCTTAAAACCCTAAATTCAAAGGTAGTTTTTACGCTCTGGAAGAGCTACTTCAAAACCCTAAATCTAAAGGTAGCTTTTGAAAGGACAACTACCTTAAAACCCTAAATTCAAAGGTAGCTATTTAAGATTCGAACACATAACTCTTGGAAAGAGTTGTCCCTGTGGCGCTTTTTACTGTTCCTGTAAAGATCTTCGAAAAATTCATGTTTTTTCGAGAGGAAATGGAGGTGCAAACGAGGAATCACCGTACGTGCAATTGAACTTCTTTTGTAATTTTTTCAGGAGCTTTCACAATGATCCCCTTGGCTGCTATTCGTTGAAGTTTACGTAGAAGCTTTTGATTTGCAGATGTTTTATTGGCAGCATCACTTCTCTGTAGACTGGCCAGTTGAATAAGATAACCCCTTTCGATAGTGATGAATTTTTCATCAGGTCTTTGAGCTTTTCGTGTTTGTATCCATGTAGCTAGTTGTGTATCGTCTGCATGCAGCTCCAAGGTCTTTCGTTTGAAGGGAGCTCCAACAAAAGCCATTTTACCTGGGTGAGGAAATAAGTTCATGATGGAGACTGTGATTTGTTGAGGGTATTTAGCTTTGCCCTCCTCATTGTCAATTCGACTTACGATCTGTAAGAGGGGGATTTCAAATGATACATAGTGATCTTTTTTTTTGCTGGTGCTCTTCGTTTGTTTATTTGAGCCGTATTTCGGCTTAGTAAATACGAATTTGGTTTGTTCTAAACTTTTAAGGTGTTCGTAAAATTCTGTTTTTTCGGAGACAGAAAAATAACCAGTCCTTTCAGAATACGTGATTTTCATAAGGTCGACTAACTGACAGGTGTATGTGTAGCGGCGCAGTTCATCTCCAAGTTTCCAGCAAGCAAGCCAAATTTTTAGCTGAACTCCCGTTAGTTGAGAGTTTATATTCTCATAAAGTTTTTTTGCCTCTTCTCCACTGGTAGCTTTAAATCGATGTTCTAATCGTATGGAGTTCCCATTTGGATCTTTAGATTCAGCGTGAATAAGATATGTATTATTTTGGATAAATGAAAGGGATATGTTTTCAAGGAGTTTTGGTAGATGGTAGACCCTATCAGCAACAAATCGACTTACCCCAAATTCTTTTGCTGGGTCGATATTTTTATAGAATGTTGGATGGATTTGCTCAATACTTCCTGATAGGATTGTTTCGACAGCTTCTGATATTTCTTTTTCAGAAATATCATCAACTTCAAAAGTTTTTGGATCAGATGAGATTTCGCAAGAAATTTTCATGTCTTCCTGGTCATCTGAATCATGGTGCTTTTGGTTTGTCATCGAATTCTCCTGTTTAGGTCTTTACTAGCCATAAATTTCATTTCTTCAATAACATGAAGACAGCCTGTCTCATCTTTTTGTAGCTTGATTTCAGGAAGGATCGCCGTGAAATTCGACTTGACCGTTCTAAAGACAATTTGATTCTTATCCGAAAGGTCTTCACCCTCTTCCCCATTTTCTTTTCGGGCTTTATCTAGGTTGGCTTGCCACCTGACACCATCTGTAATTGCACTCGATCCTCTTGCAGCCCCCTGGTCGGTGCTCTTGCTGCCTATTCCTGACTTGTTCATGTGGTGGCCAAATAAAACTGTGGGATTGCCTTTTAGATCTAAGGTTATTTTTTCTAAAAGGGAAATGAATCTTGTAGCCGCTGCGTTGTCTGTTTCTGCGTCAGCGCCTAAAAATCTTGAAATTGGATCCAAAATGATACAAGACCAACCTTCTTCGGGCTCTTTGGCCTTAAGCTGATTGAGGAAATTTTCAAAGAAGGGGGTTGGGTTTCCTTGATGGACAAAGGTTGCATCGGCCCCTGTAACAGACATCACAGCCATACGCTTGCTTGCCTCTTGAAGGGGATCCTTCTCAAAAAAAGTTGAGCTTTCGCTGTTCTTGAATAGACTTTTGGCGATCTTTCTTAGTAACCGGTGGATATCTTCATCGGCATTTTCTCCTAGTCCCATGAAAACGTAACCCGGTTTTTCAACGGGGAATTTTCCAAGCCAGTTGCTTCCAGTGGCAATCGAGATTGCCAATTGAGCTAAGGCATGAGTTTTTCCAACACCTCCGGCTCCAACTAGCATGCCAACGATCCCTTTTCGGATCAGGGGTTTTGGGATGTCTCCATCTAGATAGTTGATTAGGCGTGGAGTATCCGGAGCATCATCTAGGAAGAAGTTGATATCTCGTTCACAAATAAATTGGATCTCTTTAACAGAAGGTTTGATGGAAGAGAGAGCTTTTTCCATTCCTTCAGCCCAATTGATTGCTTTAGTTAGTGATTCTTTTTCCTCAAGCATTGCAAGGAGGAAGTTCTTTTTTTCGTCTGGAAGGGAAGATGCATTGACAGATTCTTCAGAGATCTCATCTAAGCGTAAGGAGCGTTCTTGAGCATTGATCTGAATTTCTAAGTCGTTTAGTTTTCCTCTGAAAAATGCGGCTTTGTAAATTTGCTTGAGTGATTCGAATGTTTGCCTTTCTTCCATTGGCAATTTGACTATTTGTGCAGCTGGTAGAGCTAAGACAATTTGACGAAGAAAATCTTCATGTTTAGGAGAAAAGGCGTATCCTATTCCTGTATAAAATGCTCCCATTTCATAGAATTTTTCTCGAAGAGGTTTTAAGTTTTCCTTTGCCAGGAGTAAATTGAAGTAGTTGGATGTCATGTTTTTACTCCTTCTTTCATAAATTGGTCGAGTTCCTCCATAGGGATACGGTAGTCGCCATTCTTATTTAAGCGAAAAGCTTTGATTCTACCAGCCTTGACGGCCCGTCGAACTGTATCGATGCTGACCTTGAGGAGCTGTGCGGTTTCTTTTAAATTTAAGACTTTTCCGTGCATTGTTTTGATCAGAAATTCGATTTGATCAAGTTTCTCTGCTGGAAGCTTTGAGAGTTCTTGAGTGATATGTTTTAGTCGTTGGTTCGTCATATATTTACCAGTTCAAGGAGCTACGGATAATTTCTCCGTTGAGGAGATATTTTGAGGTTAGCTTAGATAAAGGAAACCGTAACAGGTTGCGGATATTAAAGCAAATCTATGCAAAAATTCTTGAGTCATGCAAGATGAAGGACTGCTTAAGTCAGTGGGATGCTAATTTGGATAGTTCAAATCGGGCAGAGATTTCAACTTTGATAGATGAGATTGCTCGCAATCGTTGCGTGATCGAAGTCCGTCATCGAATCTAATTTTTGTGTTTCAACCATGTTTAATTGGATTTCCCTTATTCGCCCTTTACATGTAGAAATTAGATCTTTTCCTCTTTGGGTCAAAAGTGCATAGACAACAGGCAATTTAAATTTTCAAGTTTAAGGTAGCGTGATTTTTTTTCTGTCGCTAGCTTTAAGGATTTTAATGAAAAGAATAAGGGAAATGAGAGTGTTAAAGATGGGAACTGGAATGCGAAAGATCTGCCAAGTTGAAGCTGAGCAGGGAAGTGGGGCTTCCATGAGGGCTTTGAACGATTGCAAATCGGTTGGTCTTGGTTTTAAGAGACAAGGATCATCTACGATTCCGAAAATGACGGCTGAGTGATAGCTGGCAATGAGAACTCCGACAGTTAGGATTCCTTGGAGAATCCGTAACACCGTAAGCGGGCGCTTTGAATAGAGACCGTATAGACTGCCGATGAGAATAAGAAAATAAGGGAGCCTTTGAAGATGGCACAGCTTGCAAGCTTCCTGATGGAATCCAAATTCCATCATTAACGTCATGGATAGGACGAGGCTAGAAATAATCCCCAAGGCGATAAATATCTTGTGGTGCATAAAAGCCTATACGGAATTATTCTTCTTTAAAAAGCTTCCTGTTCTTTGGGATTGGACGGATCTGCCTTGTGGAGAAGAACTGTTCTAAAATTTCTTCGAGAACCTCGCGATAAAGGGCTCTTTCCCACCAAGCTAGAGCTTGCAATTTTTCTATGTGTTCCTCCCGCATTGCAATTGTAGTTCTTGTCCATCCTTGAGGGAGGTTGGTTTTGCTCGAAGAAGTCTTTTTGTTAGCTCCCTTTTCGTTTTCGATTTCTTGATCAGTATCTGTAAGTGATTTCATTTTTGCCATATGACGAGGTGTACTTAGGTATTATGTGATGAATCTTGATTAAGTTATGGTGTCCTATGCCTAAGGTGCACTTGATGCAAGTGTGCTCCTATCATTGAAGTTTCTGATTACATGTAATTTGCGTCAACAAAATATTAGATTCCTCATAGCAAATCCCCGTATTATTAAAGAAGATGTTTTTCAAATTTTGTGGAAGCAAACTTTTGTGTTTGTGCAGGGCAGAATGAAGAATTTCTCTTTTCACAATGTTCATCTTCCAGTTGTGCAGTGTTCGGTTATCGTGAAACATCTCTCTTGTATTTCTTAGAGGTCTGTTTTTCGGAGGAATTCGCGAAGAGATTATCCTATCAGCAAATAAAAATAACGAACTAAATATCGCATGTTTTCTGCATCAATGGACGATGATCTTTTTACATGAGAATGCGTGCTTGAATCTTGTGTGCACGACGGCACTCTTTGCTCGCATCATTCGTCCACGCGCATCATGTGTTCATAAAATGATTGTTGATTAAAAAGATTCATAAAGATAAAAGGGTTTTTAAATCCAAAAAAAGACTCCTAAGACGGGAGTCTCTTAACAAAAAAGGAGAACGTATGTGTCCTGAAACGGAGGTGCTCGGTCGAGATCTGCTTAATGGGAATGTACTTGGATCGCTAAGTGCAAAATCAAAGGCGCTACTTTTCTTGGTTGAAAAATTTGCTGTTCATCGTGAAGCGGTCATGAAGATTATACTCAAAAAAACAGAGGGGATTTGGAAAATGGATAAAAGCAAGGCATTGTTATTTTTATTGGAAAAGATGGCTGAGCAACGAGAATCCATCGTCCAGAGTCTTTTAAAAAGGGTAGATTGCGTTGCGAAGATCAATCTTTCCCGTGTTCTTCCTCTCGCTCTTCTTATCTGTGGAATCTTGATGCATTCTCAAGGGTATTGTGATGCTAAGGCTACAGATGGCCTCGATTCGATTACAACGAACGTCATGGGGATTATTTTCGGTTCTACCGTAAGGAAGTCTCTTTTGGCGATTGCTGCAGCTTGGGGAGTCTTTCAGGCTGTCACATCTGGTTCTTTCAAGCCTGTTCTTTTTTGGGGTGGGATTGGCTTGGCAATTGCCTATGTTCCTCGACTTGTCGATATCATTTCTAGTGTTGGCTAAAGGAGAAAAGGGCATTCCTGCCCTTTTAAAAAATAATGACGCAAAAGCAAACGGTTGTAATTAAATACCTAGATAATCCGATCCGTGTCCTATCTTTTTCGATTCCGGATCTGATTGCGTATCTTTCCCCTTTTTTTGTGGGGTCATTTTTTGACAGCATGTTTGTCATCCCTTTTGCAGGTTTAGTGGGAGTTTTTATTGTGAAGCGCGTGCTTCAACGACTTCCCCGTTTATACATTTTCAGGTTTTGGTATTGGAGACTTCCTACCAAAAGTGTGAATCGGATGTGTAAATCATCGTTCCCGAGCTCTCATAAAAGGTACTGGATTAGATAATGGATGTGACTCATTGGAGTGCAAATATCAAAAAGCTCGTCATGCAGCGGAACATTTTCCTTTTGTTCTCCGCTCTGCTTTCCTGCGCGGTAATCCTCTTAACGATATTGCTATTTTTTAAGAATGAGCGGGTTGTTGTTGTCCCGACCAATGCGCCCTCTTTTTGGGTAGAAAACAATAAAGCCTCAGAAACCTATCTTGAAAGCATGGGAGTGTTTTTATCCGATTTGCTCCTGAATCGGAGCCCTGCGGATGCTGAGTGGAAGAATAAGGCAATTTTAGAGCATGTCCATCCTGCTTATTTCCATGAGATCCGCAAGCAATTGAATCAAGATAAAAAGAACATCATTAATCAGGCTCAGTCATTTGTTTTTCAGACGGAAAAGGCTTCTGTAGATATGTCGATTCGAAGTTTTGTCCTCGAAGGGGAGGCTCTTGTTTTTGTTGGAAAGCAGGGGATCAAGCCCGTCTGTTCTCAGATGGTAAAACGACGTTACACGTTAGGATTTCAATGTCAAAGTCACAAGTTACTTTTGGTTTCCATGAAGAGGGAGGATCTTTGAGATGTTTTTAAGAATCGTTGCCACTTTTCTCTTGTATACGTCCTTGGCCCATGCCGCTGTTGAAAAGATGATGGATGAAAAGGCTCCCATTCATGTGACATTTTCCCGCCAATCTCATAATCGGATCTCAGTAGAACATGGATCGATTCGGAAGCTATTTGGGGATCAGTCCCTATTTTCTGTGACGATTGATGATGTCATCGGACAGGCGTTTGTCACCCTCCTTCAAGATATCTCGGAAACCCCTTCCAGCTTGACTGTAGTGACGAGCTCAGGATTCGTTCAAGATCTCCTCGTTTTATCAGAACCGAAGCCATCAGAGCATCTGATCCTTAAGGAAAGGGATGAAGAGGGAGAATCTCTAGCTTTTTTTTCGACTGATTTCCATGCCCATACGATTGATTTCTTAAATGATTTGCTCTCGGGAAAAACTCCCTTGGGTTACGGAAAAAGAAGTTTGCAAGTGGGAGATCAACTTGAGATGCCTCCTCCTCTACAGGTCACACCTCTTAGGGTTTTTGAAGGGCCTTATGAAACGATCGTTGTGTATCAGATTGGAAACTCGGGGCGTAAGCCAATTGTTATTAATGCGGACTTGATCAAGAAGTCAGGGGATAATTGGGTGTTTCTTGATGCCCATGAGCTCGACTTTACTGAGAATGCATTATGTATCATCTCTTCTCCGAAGGATTAATATGGAAGTGATCAAAAATACAGCCCAGAAGATCGCTGCCAAGCAAAAGAGACTTTATATTGTTCTTCTTGTTGGGGTCTTGATCCTTGTTTTAGCCCTCATCTTTTTGGGAGGAGACAGTAATGCTTCTTCTGCCCCGTTAAAAAATCAGTTTGAAACGCCCTCACAGGATGTGAATCCAGAAGATGTCCGCTTAACGACTCTCGAAACATTGGGGGATGTGTTGAGTGAGCGCACTCAATCCTTGGAAAAATCCGTTCTCTCTTTGAAAGAGGAGAAGACCATTCTGGAAAGAGAGAAGGATCTTCTAGTTGAAGAGGCTGAAGTATTGAAACATAAAATGCGTTCTTTGGAAGAGGCTCAATCTCAGGCGGCACTAATCCAATCGAAAGTTAATGCTCAGGAACATTGGGAGGATGGGGCCATGCCCACAGAACAAAATTTTTGCACATGGGAAGCTCCACTCAAGAATGAAGATAAAAATGTCTTCTTTGAAATTCCTGCTGGAACGGTTGTTAAAGCAGTTCTAGTTTCTGGTGCCGACTGTACTGTTGCTGTACAGAAACCAACAGGGCCGAACATGGTTCTCTTGCGCACGCTGGATTATGGAAGGCTCCCTAAGAAAGTCCGAGTCGCTCTTAAAGGCGGTGTGATTGTTGGTAACGCGATTGGAGATTTAGCGAGTGAACGGGTCTATGTTCGAGCGGAACGAATTACTTTGGTCGAGCCGAATGGAAATTTTGTGGAAACAGAAGTTAGCGCCTACATTTCCGGCGAAGATGGAAGAGAGGGAATGCGGGGGATTGTTGTTGACCGTTCAGGACAAATTATGACAAGGGCCTTCTTTGCCTCGTTTATGCAGGGGGTTGGGGATACCTTAGAAGGATATCTCAATAACCAGACCATTGAAAAACTCTCTGGAGTTTCTCCTAGCAAGACGATCTTAAACTTAGACATGTTGCAAACGAGTGCCCTTCAGGGAAGTAGCAACGCATTTAATAAGTTCGCTGAATACTACATTAAAAGGGCAGAACAACTTCAGCCTGCGATTCAGATTGCCGCTGGAAGGATCGTCGATGTGGTTTTTGTAAAAACAGTGAAAATTGGAGAGGTTGATCTCAAGAAAAAGCTCGATCGGGAACGAGAACTCAGAACGAGGGAATACAATGGTTAAAAATTCAGTTCTGTTACTGGTGTCTTTATTGGGGACTTCCTTTGGGCATAGCTTTGAAAAGCTTCCTTCTTCTTACCAAATTGCGTACGGAAATCCTGATGCTCCCCTTAAGGTTGTCGAATATTTTTCCTTTACCTGCCCTAAGTGTTTGAAATTGATCAAAGAGGATTTTGAGGTTTTGAAAGAATCTTACATCAACCCTGGGAAAGTGTATTGGGTCTTTCACCCCGATCCAGCTGACAAGTTGACCCTTCAGGCTTTAATTTGCTTAGGCAGGCTCAATGACGCCCAAAAGAAACTCTTTTTTGAAACGGTTTCTAAAAACCTAGATCAAAAAAGCCTTCAAGTTGGGTGTCAAGTCATGCAGGCCGTGATGGATTATTTTCAATTACCTCTGCCTGAATTGGGAAAAGCTTCCTTTTGGGAAAGCACGGAAGAATTTCAACTTGCTTTTACCCTTCTTCGGCAGAAAGATATGATTACAAGCGTTCCTACTGTTGAGATCAACGGTCAAATCTTCGATGAATTTCCTTCTCGCAGATTTTTAGAAAAGCAATTGGATCTTTTAATCGCCAGGAGGGCCTCATGCGAATAGCTATCCTGTCTTTGATGGTAGGCTTAGCCTTAGCTTCTTGTAATGTTTATCAAACCGAATTTGAATGTTCTCCTGGAGAGGGAGTAGGGTGTTCGTCTGTCACGGAAGTAATGGATATGATTGTCGAGAGTGATCAGGGGGAGGATTTGTTTCTGAAATACAGAGGAAGTCCTTTGCTTTCAGCAAGAAGACAAAAGGATAAAAATCTCGGAGAAAAAAAACTCTTTATTGCTCGATCTGAAGAAGGAAAATTGGTTCTTGTCCCAGAAGCTGAAGGAGAAAAACGATGAAGATCCTCAATCAATTAGGACAGACGATTGCCGACTTTTTTGGGGAAGGCAATTCGTTAGATCTTCTTTCCGATGAGAAGCTCTATCAGTCCGACTTTATGAGTCCCGATTATTTAAGCGATCTGCTTCCTTATAGACTCTATGATTCTAGTCGGAAGATTTTCGAAAATAAAAGTAGCTATGGATTTGTGTTAGAGGTTATTCCCGTCATGGGAGCGGGAAAGGATGCTCAGCAGGAGATTAGCCTGCTCATGAAAGAAATTGGAGATGAGGGATCTTGTTTTCAATGTTTAATGCTGGCCGATCATCGAGTAGATCTTTTTTTAGAATCTTGGAAAAATCCTCGCGAGCAGAAAGGGGGGATTTTTAAAAAAGTCGCAAATAAACGGGCTGATTTCATTCAAAAAGAATCCACCTCGGGAGATGTCCCTCCACGGCTATTTCGCTTTTTCTTTTCTTACAGTCATGCAAAACCTGAAGAGGGCGAAATCCCTCTTTTTATTGAAAAGCTCGTCGAAAAGAAGAAGAAAGCGATCGAAACCTTTTCCCGACTGAGCCATGTTTTCGAAATGAAGCCATCTGAATTGATTGCCGTTCTTTCTGGAATGGTTAATTTTAGTATGAGTCCTCACACAGAGACTCGTAAGAAATGGAATCAGGACACATGGATTTCCAAACAGGTCTGCCTTCCCGGTGGAGGCATCGAGGTAAGAAAAGACGGCCTGATTTTTAATAATCAAGATCAGGAGGCTGTGTTTAAAACGTTTGAAGCTGTTGATTTTCCCGATGAATGGATGATGGCATTTACAGGTGAGCTCATCGGAGATTTTTTTAATAGCTCCTATCGGATCCCATCCCCGTTTTTCCTTCATTATGGGGTGTATGTCCCCAATCAGCAAAAAACAGAAACAAAGTTTCGCGCGAGAGAAAAGGTAGTTGATCATCAAGGGAAATTTCCGGCTCTCAGACGGATGATTCACGAGCTGCCTCGGGAGGTTGAAGAAAATGCCTATGTCTCTCGTCAGTTATTAGATGGAGAGAAATTTGTAGAGACCCGGTTGAGTTGTGGACTCTGGGGAATCAAGGCTCATTTTCTAAGGGCCGAGTCAATTCTTGTTTCTCTCTTTCAGAAATATGGATTCAAGCTGAAGGAAAACCATTTTGTCCACTTACTCGACTTTCTCTCCTCCTTACCTATGACTTGGGGGGAGTCCTCTGCTGAAATGCGCAGCTTAAAGAGGATCCGTTGTATGAGGACAACACTTTCCTTTGAGACAGGTAATTTTACGCCACTTGTTGGAGAATGGTGGGGAAATTCTACACAAGGAATGATCCTTAGTGGTCGAAGAGGCCAACTTGCTTCCTGGGATCCGTTTGCTTCTGAAGGTAATTTGAATGTTGTTGTCATTGGCCCTTCAGGATCAGGTAAGTCTGTCTTCATGCAGGAAATGATCATGAGCCAGCTCGGACAAGGAGGAAGGGTATTTGTTCTCGATCTGGGGCGCAGTTTTGAAAAATTATGCCATTTGTTAGGTGGGGAGTACCTCTTTTTCTCTGCGGGAAGTCGTCTTAATTTAAACCCATTTTCCCTTCTTAAAGACAACGGGGATGTCGAATCATTGCATGCTGGCTTGGATATGGTTTCGTCAATTTTGGCAACAATGGCGATGCCCGCTCAAAAAATCGACAAGGAGCGGGCGGATATTATCAGTTATTTAGTGAAGAAGGCTTGGGAACGCAACGGCAGGCAGGCATCCGTAGATGATGTAATTTCCCTGTTGGACACTCTTAGCTATCAATCTGAATTGATGACGGGAGCTGTTGAGAGCTTAAAAGAGGGGCTCAAAAAATTTAGTAAGACTGGCTCTTATGCTAATTATTTTTACGGAGAGAATGCGATCGATTTCAAAAGCGATCTCGTTGTGATTGAAACCGAAGAATTGAAAACGATGGCAGACCTTCAAGCGGTGATCCTTCAGATTTTCACATTGACGATTTCCAATCAGATTTTTTTAGGTGACAGAGAGAAGAAATGCATGATCTGTATCGATGAGGCTTGGGATCTTCTCAAAAGTCCCCAAATGGAGGGATTTATCGAAAGTTTAGCTCGTCGCTTGCGTAAATATAATGGAGCCCTGGTTGTTGGAACGCAAGGGTTGAAGGATTTTGAGCGTTCTCATGGAGCTAGAGCTGCTTTTCAAAACTCCAATTGGCTGTTGATGCTCGGGGCCGATAACGATTCGATCAACATCCTAAAGAAGGACAACTTGATCTCGATGGATGATTATAAAGAGAGGATGTTGTCTTCATTGAGAAAAGAGGATGGGAAATACTCTGAGGTCTTTATTTATCATAAGGGATCTGGATTCTATTCGGTAAATCAGCTCAGACTCGATCCCTTTTCAGCCATGCTCTATTCAACAAAAGCAACGGATTTTCAGGCTATTTTAGAATTAAAAGAACTCGGAATGGAGGTAGAGGAAGCGGTCGAATGGATGCTTCTTCACCGCTCTCGGTTCAAGGAGCTTACTGAAAACGGAGTGCGGATTAAAACTGCTATTCAGCGACTGCTAGAAAACAAAGAGAAGGTCCCTCATGAAGGGTAACTTTTGGATCCTATCTCTTTTCATCTTTCTTCAAACGGCTCTTCCTGCCACAGATTTAGGCATCAGGGGATATAGTTTTTCTATTCAGGAACAGAGTTTTGCTGAATATCTTTTTAAAGAAATGCAGGGGTTGTCCCGCGAGGAATATCTCAAAAAACAAGCGCTTGCTAAACGAAAGCTAGTCTATCTTGCGAAACATCCTCAACCCGTTCCATTTCTTCGAGAAGCACAAGAAGCGCGCACCTTTTACTTTGACCCCTCCTACACAGCTTCCGAAGAACTTAAGGATGCTAACGGAGGGGTTATTCTTCGCAAAGGAGATCGGATCAATCCTCTTGAAATTAAACCCCTTTCATCGGGACTGTTGTTTTTTGATGGAGAAAATGAAGAGCATCTTTCTTGGGCTAAACAACAGTCTGGCGTCTTTAAATGGATCCTCACGAAGGGAGCTCCTATTGCTCTTGAAGAAAGGGAACGATTTCCTGTCTATTTTGACCAGGGAGGAAAGTACTCCTCTTTCTTTGGGATCCAGCATATTCCTGCACGAGTGACTCAGTCGGAAAGTGTTTTATTGATCGAAGAAATCCCTGTCAAAGAGGGATTGAGAAAGTATCCCAAAACATGCTTGAAGAAAGAGGATCTTTCCTTTTTTCTTCCTCCCCAAAATTCTTCTATAGATCCGGATGTTTTGTTTGTCGCTGAAACGGAAAAGAAGTGCGTTTCTTCCTCTAAGCATTTTAGTAAAACTCCTTCTTCTCAGCCAAGCTCATGCGGTCTTTTTGTTTTTATTTCATTCTCAGTTCCTGTGGAAAGCTGGAAAGACCTCTCTGCTGAATTGGAGAATACGGATGGAGTTTTTGTATTAAAAGGGATCCCACAGGGCTCATTCAAGGAATTTGCTTCAAAAGTTACAGAGCTTAGAAGGCAGGGCATTAACGCTCCGATTCAGATTGATCCGTTGGCTTTTGAGAAATATGGCATTGAACATGTCCCTGCATTTGTCCAGTCAGAAGGGAAACTCTTTAATAAGGTCGTTGGAAATATCCCTTTAAGCACGGTTTTGGAGCTGTTTAAAAACAGGAGGAACTCTTGAAACTCAGAAAAGGGCTTTTATTTATCAAAAAACATCAAAACTGCAACGTTGCACACGAAACTGCAACGTTGCACTTTCGTGTGCAACGTTGCAGTTTTCTTCTCCTTTTTCTTTTACTTTGCATAACCGTCAATGCCCAAGAAGGAAAACTCATCAATCCGATTACTGATATCTGTTGGAATTGTGTGTTTCCGATTCATGTGGCTGGAGTCAATACAACCCCGGGTAACCATGATCAGGGGCGTTATAAGGAAAAGCTATGCTTTTGCGCTGGGTTTCCTCCAAAAGCAGGGATTCCCGTCGCATTTTGGGAGCCCACCCATATGATCGATGTGACGCGGATCCCTTATAAATTGCTTGGTTTTGGGGGGACTTCAATCGGGAAACCGGATATCAAAAAACGAGGTGCGATTTCTAATGTAGGGGAATCAGGACGTTCGAGTTTTTACAATGTCCACTATTATGCTTGGCCCTTCCTGCATTGGATGGGTCTTTTAGGAGATTTTCCTTGTCTAGAGAACTCTTCTCTAGAGGTTTCCTATATGTCTGAGTTTGACCCATTCTGGGACGATGAAGAATGGTCTTCCGTGATCAATCCTGAAGCAATTCTTTTTGCCAATCCGCTTGCTCAAATTGCGTGTGCGGCGGATTGTATCGCCGCTTCTGCTAAAGGCCCTTTAGACGAGTTGTTTTGGTGCGCGGGCTGTTCCGGATCATTATATCCCTTCACAGGGCATGTTGCTCATCACGTTGGAGCGACACAGGCAAGTTTCCTGCTTGTCGAACGGATGTTAGCTAAACTCCATTCTTTAGGCCTCGGCTGGGGATTTCAAGAGGGGAACTATTGCGAAAAGAGTCCATTTCCAAGGCTCAAAAAAAGCATTTATAAGACGCAACTCGCTTTTCCCGTTGCAGCGACTCGTGCCCCATGTCCTCCTTTGGGGCAAAGTCCTATTCATTGGGGAGCAGGAAAAACCTTTCCGTATAAAGGGGAAGACTTTGTCTATGTGATTTGGACAAAGAAACAATGCTGCCTGGATGCTGTTCAGGCTTCTTCTCATTAGGAGGCTAGTTTCTGATGAGACTGTTTTATTGGGTGGTCATTTTATTCTGCGGAGTCTCTGTGCTGGAAAGCAAAGAGGTTCTCTCTACAAAACGGACGAAAGAATTAATGGAGCAGGCCAAAGAAGAAGCTCAAGATTTTGGAGAGGAGATGGCTGAGATGTTGCGTCAAGCGCTTAAAAAAGGGGATCCAGAAAAAGGGGCCTTGAATTTTTCTCCAGATGATTTCCTTTCTGTCTCCGATAAGGGAAAACAATTTGATCCCCAGAAGATCGCTCAGGACAGTGATGTGCAGCTGTTTTTAGAAGCCTCAGCCAAACAGGAAAGGTTGGAAGGATCGGAGGACTTTTTTACGATTTCTTTAGAGGCAATCGAAAATCCTCAGCGTGAGTTGGAAATTGTCTCTGAAACAATAGCTAACCAGTCTGAGGAGGAGAGATTTGAAACGTGCCAAGAAAGAGGGAGCTATCAGATGTCTGTGACCCAAACTCTTCAGGTAGAATTTGCTCCAGAAGTTACACAGAAAATCAGGCATTGCAAGGGTCACAAAGAAGAAAAGTCTTACTATTGGAAATATGATGCTGAACACTATTTCGAAACACAGACAAAAAAGCTGTCCAAGGATGCGACTTTACTTGTCTATGATGTGTATCCTCCTGTAGGAGGAAGACTAAAAGATTACATTGTGGTGTCTAAATGGACGCATCAAGATGGGGTCGCCTGTAAAAAGTCTTGGGAAGAAACTCAAGTGATTCAAGCTTCTTCTATGATTGACCGTTGGGAAGCTGATGAAAGCTCAGTATTAAGCACTCTTGAGTCAACTCCTCACTGCCGGATGCTGTATTCTCAGGTGATCTCAGGCCCAGAGACTCGTTCTATCAATGGAGCTCCTATCTTTCGTGATTGTTGGCAAAGGCGTATGTTTTTTGCCTGCGATGAGGATCAGCAATCTAAATGTGCACGGCTCAGAGATTTGGGGGCCCGAATTTATAAGAAGAAGTGTCTTAAGACTGTACCCTTCAATGAAAATGAGTGTGATTTGTGGGAGAAGACCTATCGAATTTCTGGAGAGAAGATTCATAACGGGACTCATTTGAAATTTTTTGGCGATGACCTCTGGGGGCTCGAAAATAGTTTTGACTCAAGTTATCAAGGAAATGAAGATTTTGGGTCCGCAGTTACCACTCTTGCTATTTTTGCCGACATGAAAGAAGAGTTTGAAGATTCAAATGTCGATTTTAGAAATAAAAAAGCAGCCATTTTCACAGGAACAGCCAAGGAATGTAGACGCAGTTTTGTTGAGAACGTCTTGTTTGATTGCTGTAGCAAAATGGATGGGCTTGCAGTTTCTTCAAAGCTCTGCCGTTGCAATGCTGTCGAAAAAGATCTCTCTATGAAGCGGGATGAAGGGAAATGCCATTATGTTGGGACGTACAAAAAGAATTTAAACACAGAAAAGGTGCAAACTTATTGTTGTTTTCCAACGCGTCTTGCACGGGTTCTCCAGGAAGAGGGAAGAAAGCAGTTAGGGGTCGACTGGGGAGCTCCGGAAAATCCCAATTGCTCTGGGTTCACCATTAATCAACTTCGCAGTTTGGATTTTAGCCAGATCGATCTCTCGGAAGTAATCGATGATCTCAAGGTTGACAAAGAGTGGATCCAAAACAAAATTCAAAATGTCATGCGAGATCTGGAATCAGAGGCTAAAAAAGGTTCCATTACTCAAAAGATGGATCAATTGATGATGAAGGAAAAGGAGAAGGTCTATGAGTAAGTTTCTCTTTCTGATTCTCTCGTCATACGCTCCATTTTTGAGTGCTTCCTCCAGTTGGTACGAACGCAAACTCGAAGGATGGTATTATTTTGAAGATCAAGAGCAGAAAATCGAAGAGAAAGCTCAACTAACTCCCGAACAAGCTGAAGGGATCCTTCAAGCTGAAAAGAGGAATCTCGCTCAGCTCCTTGCCCTCGCTCTCATAGTCCCTACGACTGAGAATGTGGAACAGTACATGAGAGAGCAAAAAAAATGGATCGATCAGAGTGGACGTTTTGCTGGAGAATGGGGGAAGCTGATTCTTGAAAATCCTCTCATGGGAGAGTTTTTTAAGAACCCTACCACAAGTTACGGGATTCTTGCCAAAAGGGAGAACGACCTTCAACAAAGGAAGAATCTGTTAGCCAAACTTTCAAAAGACCATTTTCTTCTTTTCTTCTTTCAAGGTGGGGATCTGTTTTCTAGAAAGGCTGCTGAGGTCGTTAAACTCTTTGCCGAACTCAATCAGTGGAAGGTGAAAGCAGTTTCTTTGGATGGCCAAGGGCTTTCAGATTTCTCCGATTTTGAGTTGGATAAAGGGATCAGTGTTGTGATCGGTGTCAAAGCCGCGCCTTCATTGTTTGTGGTCAATCCCTTTGAAAACACTGTTGTTCCCGTTGGAGCAGGACTTGTCACGGTTACCGATATCGAAGAGAACATCGTAACTCAATGGAAACAGGGAGATTAGGGTGGATAAATATTGGTTCACAGGTGTTTTAGTGATCTTTTGTTCTTCTCTCTTTGGGAGTTTAGATCAGAAAATGGGCGATTTTTTCAATAAGTTCAATACAGTGTACAACACGAGTGATCCTGTCTCCATTAATTCCCAACTGGGGGTTCATTTTGTAGGAGGTAATGGCGTAGTGAGAACTAATGTCTATGATATTAGTCCCATCCATGTAGGCATGCCCTCGTTTTCTGGTGGCTGTGGAGGAATCGATTACAACCTTGGAGCCATTAGCATGGCCAGCGGAAGTGAAATTAAAAATGCTTTAAAAGGCATCGCTTCTAATGCCGTCGGGTATGCGTTCTTGTTGGGGGTTGAGACGATATCCCCTTCAGTGTCTTCGACGATCAAGCAGATTCAAACCTGGGCTAATCAGCTCAATTCGATCAACATTAATTCCTGTGAGTTGGCAAGTTCCATGGTTCAAGGAATTTGGCCAAAAACACAAAGGGGGTCCGCTTATATTTGTGAGCACGCAGGGACAACTAGCCCTTTGTTTAAAGACATGATTGAAGCAAAGCATGGATGTCGGGATGACACAGCCAAACGGATGAATGCCCTCAATAAGGTCAAAGGCAACAGCTCTGATATCCTCATTGGAGACTATAACATTGCTTGGAAGGCAATGGAAAGCGCCTCTTTAGATGAGGACACCAAAAATCTGTTTATGAATATCACTGGAACGATTGTTGTTCATGAGCTACCTCAAAATGGGATCGGTGGCCAGAGTGTTCAGGTGTTTCCCCCGAATTACAAAAAAGCGCTCGAGCTTCTTCGGTATGGGGGCGAGATGGCAAATGCTTATCAGATCAGTGATAATAAGATCGATGTGAAGTTAAAACTCATGAAGATTTCCCCAGAAACTGCCTGGAAGTCAAAAGTGCATAAGATCCTTACCTCCATCCAAAGCAAAATTATTAAAGAGGGAAAAGAACAGAGCACACTCACTGATGAAGAGCGAACCCTTCTTCTGAACACGCGATTTCCTGTTGGAAGTCTTGTTTCCCTGATGGCTCAAACCAAGGGAGGGGGAATTGCGCTAGATCATTATAGCGATAGCATCGCCTTTGAAAGGGTCTTAATTTTTGCAGAAGAGGTCGTGAGAGATACGATCAATCGAGCTGAAGCCCTTAGAGCGGCTCAGGTAACGGGCTATGAGCTCGATGAGTATATTAAGCAAGTTCATGGGGTTCTCAAGGATCTACAATCCCTAAACCTTGAAAATCTCCACAGAATTTCAGTAGAGCACGACGCGATTAAATTTCTGATGGATACTGACAAATTTACCCGTGATAAAGAGAGAGGAGTCTAAGATGAGACGATTCGGCGCTTTTATCCTCTTCCTTTGTTTAGCTACCCTTGGCTCTTTTGATATCTGTCATGCAGGGGATGGATTAAAGATCGAGGCTCCTTCTGATACGGCAGTGCATACCTATGGCGGTGGAGAGCTCCTCTGCAAGGTCTTTAATGCTGTATCGATGCTGATCTATGGCAACGAGAAAACCGAAATCGGTAAGACATTTCATGCTATTCTTAGAGTTGCCCTCGCGATAGGGGGATTTTCTTGTATTTGCCTTGCGTTTATGAAGGAAAAGTTCGAGCCTATCATTAAGTGTTTTTTCCTCCCAAGCCTCGCTGTGATGTCATTTCTCTTGGTTCCACGTACAACCGTTTACATCCAAGATCATCTTGTTCAGAAAGTCAAAGACACGAAAATTGCTTTTTTTACCGTTGATAATGTGCCTTTTTTTTTGGGGAAATTTGTGTCCCTAGTCAGCACAGTGAGCTATAACTTCAACCAGGCTCTTGAAGGGGTCAGTCATGGCACAGATGATGCGATGTATAATTGGACTGGGCATATCTATGCGGCAGACAACATCTTTCAGTCTAGAAAATGCCGGATTGGCAATCGCCTTCTTGAGGATAATTTTAGGGAATTTTGCAGAGAATGTGTCTATCGGGACATTGGGATTGGTTTGTATAGCAAAGAAGATCTCATCCATCAAAAACATCTTCTTAAATATCTTGAAGAGCACACCTCAAATCTTCGAACGGTATTATATAGAGAAAAAGATGGGAATTCCACTTCAGGAGTGTTTCTTACATGCAGAGAAGCTATGAAAAAAATGAACGAGCTCTTTGCTAAGAAAGAAGGAAACACGAGAGAGATCGTACTTGGAGAAATGGGGAGTGATATTTTTTTTCTTTTAGGTCAAAAACAACAGGGAGAAGTTGCGATCAAAAATCTCATGAAACAGCAAATCGCTATTGATGTTTTAAAAGAGGAGTTGCCTGGAACCTTAATCTCTTTTGCCTCGAAGCGCGCAGAAATCCTGCAGAAAGAAAACCAGAAGATTTTAGGAGCTCTTGGGGCCAGCTCCATTGTTGCTATGAGAAACTTTTTTGAAGCCTTGATTTATACCGTTTTCCCTCTGATCATCGTTTTTTCCCTGCTCTCTTTTGGGATTAAGCCTCTTATTTCATGGGTTCAATTTGTCCTATGGGTCAATACCTGGCCCCCTTTTTATGTGGTCGTCAAATTCCTCTTAAATTCCATCTGGGATTTTCGAAAGCGTTCAGCCTGGGGAGAGAGCGTTGATCTCACGATCTTTACCTCTGAAGGACTATGTGAGCTCTATAGTTCGATGGAATCGATTGCAGCGGTTGCCATGGCGTTTATTCCGTTTCTTTCTTGGATCATCCTCAAAGGGGGCGTTCATCAGATGGTTCACATGGCATCTTCTCTGATGGCCCCTGCGCAATCGGCAGCTTCTACCGCAGCTTCTGAGAAGACCTCAGGCAATTACAGCTTTGGCAATATCAGCATGGAATCTTTAAATGGATACAATGCTCAGATGTTCAAACAAAGTTACAGCGGTCAGTTATCTTCAGGTAGCGTCAGTATGGATACAGGACGAGAAGCTTCGACTTTTGTTCCAGATACAGGTGGAGTGTACATTCGTCAGGCAGACTCCCACTTAAGGGAGGGGATTTCTCGTTCAGAGGCATACAGTTCCGCTCTTCAACAATCCCTTTCGTCATCAGAATCGAATGTCTTTGATGCCTCAAAAGCCGCTTCTTTAAGCGTTTCTGATACAGCTAATAAGGCCGTCGGGCTAACTGAAGCTGTTTCCAGGGCTGTTCAGTCGGGTAAGTCTTGGAATTTGCAGGAATCCTCAAGTTTTCAAGAGTCGTATCAGTATCTTTCTGGTTTAGCAGATGAATACGGACAGGCAAAAGGGATCAGTAAAGATAATGCCTTCAGAGAGGTTTTGTCTGGGGGCATCAGTGGAAAAGGAATGTGGAAAGTAATTGGAGTTGGAGCAGAAGGTCAGATGAGTCTCCAAGATGGGGTTTCCCGTTCTGAATCAGACAGCATTATGGAAAAAGCGATGCAATCAGAGTCGTTTCAAAAGCATATTCAATCGATCACAAATCTCTCGAAAGGCGAGGTTGGGAGTATTCTCAATTCCGAAGATGCGCGGTTGCATGAAGATTTCTCCCAGTCATTGAACCAAACAGAGTCTTCTGTAGATCAATTCAGAGCTGCTTATTCAAGACAGCAGGCTCTTTCTGATCTTAAGAGTTATTCAGAAACAGACAACCTCTCGATCAACCAAAAACTGGATCAGCGTTTTGTCGACTTCCTGAGTGAAAAATACGACGGGGACATTGGAAAAGTTTCTGACACTTTGGATCTTTCTAGCAACCATCCTGAAAAAAGAGCTATAATCAATGAATTTGTTGGGGATTACTTACCAAAGGCAATGGAGATTCCTTCAATTCGAGAATCTTATCAGCATGATGTTACAGGGATACAAAGTCCCTCTGAAGATAGATTTGAGGCAAAGGTTGCCAGTTTTAGGGAAGAAAATGCTTCGAAAATTGAGAGTGGATCGGGAAATATTAATCAGGACGTTTCCAACCTCCAGCATGAAATTAAAGGGAAGGATCTTTCTTATAAAGAGACAATGCATGATCAACAGGATCGACTTGGGTATAGGGCTGAAAGGGAACAAAACCATACAGTTGAGGTCGAACGGACATATAGCGATAGAAAAGATGATGCAACTCAATCATTTGATAAGTCTCTTTGGGGCCACGCGAAGTCAGATATGCCTGTTTTAGGAACGGCTCTAAAAGGTATAGATGCAGTAATATCAGGATGTGATGTGATAAAGAATGGTTATACTGCAACTATGAAAGTTGGTAAATCCGGAATTAATGCTGTTAAACAGTTTGGACAGTTAGGTGCTGAAAAAGTGCATGAAGCTTTAACAAAGATTGGATTTGAGCAACTCAATGATGAAGAACGGTAGTAATAACAGGGGAGTACCATGACAAAACCTACAGAAATTTTCGATGATGAAGACAAAATGATCCTTGAGGTTTTCCCTTATCCTAAATGGGTTCAACTTTTTAATTATTTTTTCCCTAAGACGGAAGGTTATAAGAACATCAATTGGAGAAAACATCTAAAAACTTGGTCGCGATGGGCTCCTTGGATGACTATTGTTCTTTTATTAGGGATGCTTGTTTTTTGTGCCTCAGTCCCATTCGAAGGACTTGGCGTAATTTCTTTAATACTCTTTGTTCCATGTTTTCTTCGTTTTATTTATTTGCTAGTTTTAGCTCTCATTGCGAAGTGTTTGAGAAGAAGCCCTATTACCGCTTTAAGTCTTACTCCACTACCTGCTCTATGTGCCCTAATTATACTTAATGTTGCTCTTCTTTTTTGTTCGCTCTTTTTAGATGACTATCGTTCAAGTGAAAAGCAAAGGAAGGTCGCTACAGTAATGCAGCAACCCTCAAACCAGGAAACCGTTGATGTAGAAAAAAAGGAAAAGCCCATTCTCAAAAAAAAGAGCCAAACCTTGAAACAAGTGGAAAGCAGCTCGAAATATGAGCATGTTTCCTTATAGGAAATAAGGAAGAGTCGATGAGCCTATTGAAAACAGTCACAGAAGGGGGGCAGATTTGGGCGCACAGAGTGCGCATGACCAAACAGGTCTTCCGGGTAGCCTTTTTCGCTTCGAACCTCGTAGCCTTAGCTTACTTTTCTTACTTGATGTCACAAGTCCCATTTTTCTACTACAACGTAGCCTGGTATTACGCCAAAGCCCATTTTGCTAATAATCTGGAAGAGAAAATCCTTATAGACGGTGCTTTTTTAGGCCAGTTAGAAAGTAAACGTTATTCCAAACTGGAAATGCCTGTTAAAGCGAGTTGGATCGATCGGTCCTGCAGAAAACATTTTCCTGTTCTCCTGGAAAAAACCCTCGATAATTTAAAAAAATCCTTCGTTGTCTCTATCTTTTTCTTCTGTGGGTTTTTCGCCTTTTTTGGGATCAGGGGAATTCGTGCCCGAAAAAAAGAACATATCTCTGGTCAGTCTACCACTTCTCCAACGGCTATCGGCATGCGCCTTCGGTTGACACGAAAAGCATCTAAAATCAAGATCGGAAATCTTCCCCTAATCAAAGGGACAGAGACTCGGCATATTCTCGTTTCTGGCGGAACGGGAAGTGGTAAAACAAACTGTTTCCATCGAATCCTTCCTGAAATTAGAAAGCAAAGGCAACGAGCCGTTGTCGTTGATAGTACAGGAGAATTCGTTGCTAAATACTACCGAGAGGGAAAAGATGTCCTCCTAAACCCTTTTGACCAAAGAAGCCCTCAATGGCACCCATGGTGCGAATGCCATGACTCTTTCGATTTTAAAGCCCTCGTTCAAAGCTTTATCCCTTCTACTTTTCAAGAAGACGAGTCGTTTTGGAGAAAGGCTGCCCAAGAAGTTTTCAATGCACTCCTTCAAATTAAAGCCCAAGAGAAACGCATTTCCAGTCTCACCAAGCTCTTATTTCACTCCCCCCTGCACATCCTGTATGATGCACTCAAAGAAACGAAGGCTGGGCCGTTTCTGGACCCTTCTTCAGAAAAAACCGCCGGATCGGTCCGAGCGGTTGCTGCATCCTACCTGGAATGCCTAGAGCTTTTCCCTGATACAGATACTCCGTTTTCTATCCGAGATTGGGTATGCAACCGAAAGGATGATAGCTGGCTCTTTTTGACTTGTACCATGAGTCAAAGAGCTTCGATGCTCCCGCTACTTTCCGGTTGGTTTTCTATTGCTATGCGAAGTCTCCTTCTTATGTCTCCCGATCACAATCGACGCCTTTGGTTCATTGCTGATGAGCTCCCAAGCCTAAATCGTTTAAAAGACCTCGAAACGTGTTTAACCGAAAGTCGTAAATATGGAGGCTGCGCTCTTTTGGCTATTCAGAGTCCATCTCAAATTGAAATGATTTATGGACGTGATCTTGCCCGAATAATCATCGGTAACTGTGCAACGAGGATCGCTTTTACGGAACGGGATCCTGAAATTGCAGAAAGGATCTCCAAATCATTTGGTAATAAGGAAATTGGGGAGCTTCAAGAGGGAATCTCCTATGGAGCCCATGAAATGAGAGATGGTGTCAATCTATCTATGCAGAAGCGTGTTTCACCAGTTGTCACTCCAACAGATATCCAGTCTTTGAACACAAATGAGGCTTATATTCGCCTTCCTGGAAATTTTCCTGTCATCAAGATGCAACTCAAGTATCGTAGGTGAAAGTGAGTTTTCAAAAAAAGCTTACCTTTAGACTGGAAAAAATTTAGTTAATCCCGAATACGTTTGTGTTAGAGGATAAATTGTCATTCTTGTGAGATGAAAACAAGCCAGGATTTCGCCTCACAAGAATGACATTTATCGTTTTTATGAGGTAAAATATGACTCTAATTTTATCTCATAAGATTGACATTTGTCGTTTTCATGATGTATAATAGATCAAATTCATATAAAGGGCTGGTGCTATGAAATTTATAGGAAGAAAAAGAGAGCTGGAAGACTTAAGTTTTTTATTGAAAAAGAAGGCAGCTAGTTTTGTTGTAATCAGAGGGAGAAGGCGTATCGGAAAAAGCCGCTTGATTCAAGAATTTGTAAAGGATAAGAAATGCTGGACTTTTGTTGGACTTCCCCCCGTTCCTGGCATAACCAAACAACGACAACTTGATGCTTTTTCTTCTCAGGTTTCCCAGAATTTAAAAATGCCCACAATGCAGGCTAAAGACTGGAATGAATATTTTACATTCTTAGGAAATCAAGCCAATGGACAAAAGATAGTTATTGTCTTTGACGAAATCTCTTGGATGGGCTCAAAAGACCCGGATTTTCTTGGTCACCTGAAAAATGCATGGGACCTCTATTTCTCTGTAAATCCTGATCTTATTTTGATCGTATGCGGATCCGTCTCAAGCTGGATAGAAAAAAATATCCTTAGAAATACGGGTTTTGTAGGGAGAATTTCAATCGACTTGATATTAGAAGAACTATCCCTTTCGGAGTGCCAAGAATTTTGGGGAAACCAAAAACACACAATCAGCCCTTATGAAAAATTTAAGGCCTTATCTGTAACAGGAGGCATCCCCAAATATCTTGAGGAAATTATTCCAAGTCAAACTGCGGAAGAAAATATAAAAAGATTGTGTTTTCAATCGGAAGGGTTATTATTTCGTGAATTTGAACAGATATTCTCAGATTTGTTTTCAAAAAAATCTAAAACCTATAGCAAGATAATCAGAGAATTGCACAAACATTCCTCAACATTAGATGAGATTTGCGAGTCTTTAAATTTAAAAAAAAGCGGGTCTGTATCAGCATATCTTAAAAACCTTAAGTTAGCTGGATTTATAGCAGAAGATGTAACGTGGGATTTAGACACCAAAAAGTCATCTAGGTTAAAGAAATTCCGCCTAAAAGATAACTATATTCGATTCTATCTGAAATACATTGAACCGAATAAGGAAAAAATCACCCGAAATTTTTTTAAATCCAAATCCTCTTTTCATTTACCTGGATGGGAATCCATCCTGGGGTTGCAGTTTGAAAACTTGGTAATGAATAACCTCAAGGGCTTGTGCAATATTCTAAAAATTGACACTCAAGAAATAGTCATGGCAGGCCCATTCTTCCAAAGAAAAACACAAAGACAGGATGGATGTCAGATTGATCTTCTTATCCAAACGAGACACAACACTCTGTATCTTTGTGAGGTGAAATTTAGTACCAAGGAGATTTCTTCTTCTGTCATAGAAGAAATTAAAAGGAAAATTAAAAATCTAGCTATTCCCAAAAGCTATTCTATTCGACCTGTACTCATTCACGTTAATGGGGTTAGTAAAAGCGTCATAGAAAAAGAGGTGTTCAGCCATATCGTGAACTTTTCTGATTTCTTAACCTTGCAAATTTGAGAATGGCAAACCCTTCAACCAATCATTGCAGATAGGGGTCGTCTCAGAAAACGGAAAAAATCGTACGCTAAGGAAAAGTACAATTGTTACATATAAGCAGGCAATTTGAAACGCATCAATCTCAGCCCATTTAAAATTACCAGTATAGCTATCCCTGAGTCAGCACCTATTGCAAATTCAAGACCAGCCAACCCAAAAACAGCTAAAGAAAGAAAGATAAACTTTACTCCCAAGGAGACCACTATGTTTTGCTTGATTACTTGAAGCGTCTTTTTCCCAAGTCCTATTGAATAAGGGACATTCAGCAGGTTATTATTCATCAATGCAATATCAGCCGTTTCAATAGCAACATCTGAACTTCCAGCTCCCATAGCCATCCCTACATTCGCAGTAGCCAAAGCAGGAGCATCGTTTACACCATCGCCTACCATAACGACGGATTTATATTTCCCCTTGAGTTCGTCAATCTTTTCTACCTTTTCATGAGGCAGAAGAGAGGCGAAAAATGTTTGAATCCCTGTTTTATTAGCTATGTATTCAGCGGAATAACGGTTATCTCCTGTAAGCATTACCGCTTCAACATCCATTCTATTCAAAAGGCTTACGGCTTCTTTTGCTTCATTTCTGATCGTATCAGCAATGCCGAGCACTCCTATTATCTGATTTTCTTCTCGGATGATAACAACAGTCTTTCCATGTTTTTCTAACCCTTCAACAGTATTTAAAATTGCAGGTGGTATATCAATCCCCATGAACTTAATGTTCCCAATTGCATGTTCTGCTCCGTTACAGTTAATGCAAATTGCCTTTCCGCCCTTCCCAGAGACATTTTCATATTTTTCCATCACATGATGAGTAATCTTTTTTTCCTGGATGTAATTTAGTATGCTTTTGGATAGCGGATGAGAGGAAAACTTTTCAATGCCTGCTGCATCAGCCAAAACTTCTTCTTCTGTATGATTGCCAAGCGCTATAACGTCTGTGACATAAGGTTCGCCTAATGTTAAGGTTCTTGTTTTATCAAATGCGACTACCTTCACTTTTCCAATTTCCTCAAGATGAACCCCGCCTTTGATTAACACACCACGCTTGGCAGCTCCCCCAATTGCTGATGCTATTGAAATAGGTGTAGATATGACCAGAGCGCAGGGGCAAGAGATGACTAAGAGGACTAAAGACTTGTACAGCCACTCATTGAATATGCCTCCAAAAAACAGCGGAGGCACAGTAGCAAAAGTGAAAGCCGCAACTACAACAGCGGGGGTATAATATTTCGCAAACTTATCGATAAATTCTTGAGTAGGAGCACGGGATCGCTGTGCCGCTTCGATGAGCTGCACAATTTTATTAAAGGTAGAATCCTTGTTTTCTTTCGTAACCTCAACTTCTAAAAACCCATTTTGATTGATTGTCCCAGAGAAAACAGTGTCATTTTCATTTTTATCTTTCGGGATGGATTCCCCAGTAATCATCGATTCATCAACTGACGACACCCCTTTAATTACTTTCCCATCTAATGGAATCAAGTCGCCTGGCTTAATCAAAATGATATCGTTTTTACGCATAGACTCTACCGGGACTATTTCCCCGTTTTTCAAAATAGCTGTTTTGGGAGCTTTTTTAATGAGAGTCTCGACTGCCTTCTTGGACTTTTCTGTCCCATATTCTTCAAAGAATTCAGCCAAGGAAAAGAAGAAAACAACAGCAGCAGCCTCTCCTATTTGATTGATATATATCGCTCCTAAGGCTGCGACTACCACTAAGAAATTAATGTTCAGAAACTTTTGTCTAACGATTCCATGAATCGCAGAAATTAAAACGAAATACCCTCCTGAAATTATTGAAACATAATAAAATAAAACAGCCTGATTATTGAGGCTAGAAAAGCTCAAAATAAACGCAATTAATATAGATATCCCAGAAACTAACGTGAGAAATTTTTTCCAAAAGTCAGCTTTCATATCTGTTCGCTATTTTTAAATCTTACTGACCTAATATCAAGAAACGCATAAATGATCAAGACAAGCACCGTGCAGCAACTGGTGTGCCTTTCTCAATTGCATCAAACTATAAAAAACGCCAATTTAGAGTATACCTTCTCTTACACTAATCAAATGTATCGACCTCCGAGTCAGGTTTAGGTTGAATTTCCGATTTATTGACGATTTTGTGCGAAGGTAATAGACTATTTCCTTTCATTGGGGAGAAATTGTGAAAGGACAACGAGTCGGATATGTGCGCGTCAGCACTAACGAGCAGAATACAGATCGACAACTTGAAGGAGTGCAGCTCGATGAAATATTCACTGATAAGGCAAGCGGAAAGGATATAAAGCGACCCGAATTAGAGGCGATGCTCAAACATGTGCGCAAGGGCGATGTAGTTATTGTGCATAGCATGGATCGCCTGGCGCGCAATCTCGATGACCTGCGCCGGGTTGTGAAAGGACTTACGGATCGTGGAGTGCGCGTTGAATTCGTAAAAGAAGCCCTAGCGTTTACCGGAGATGATTCGGCTATGGCAACTTTACTCCTTAGCATGTTAGGCGCGGTTGCAGAATTCGAGCGCAGTCTCATCAAAGAACGACAAAAGGAAGGTATCGCTCTAGCCAAGGCTAGGGGCGTTTATAGTGGAAGGAAGCACGTTCTATCCACCGAACAAGTTGCCGATTTAAAAGAGCGGATCCGGCAAGGGGTTCCAAAAGCTAAGGTAGGTAGAGATTTTGGGATCTCTCGGGAAACAGTGTATCAGTATTTGCGCATGAGTACGTAGTCATGCCGCGTCGTTCCATTTTATCGGCTGTTGAGCGCGGTAGCCTGCTAGCATTACCCAATGAACCAGATGACTTGATCCGGCATTACACTCTGAATGATCTTGATCGGTCTCTGATTCGCCAAAGGCGTGGCGATGCCAACCGTCTAGGTTTCGCAATCCAGCTTTGCCTGCTTCGCTATCCGGGTCATGGATTGTCCGTTGATGCCGTCTTACCACCGGCACTTGTGCAGTGGGTCGCTGGACAGCTGCGTATCGACTTTGCATGTTGGTCGCAATATGCTGAGCGAGCTGAAACCAGACGCGAACACCTCCTGGAGTTGCGTTCCTACTTGGGCCTTACGCCATTTGGCCTGTCGTATTTTCGGCAAGCAGTCCATGCTCTTACCGAACTGGCTTTGCAGACTGATAAAAGCATGGTTCTGGCGACTCAAGCACTGAACATTCTTCGCAATCAACACATCATCATCCCAGCACTGGATGTTATCGAACGAATCTGCGCCAAAGCTGTCATCCTCGCTAACCGGCATATCCATGCAGCGTTGACGAATTCCTTGTCCACCGACCACCGTCAACGCCTGGACGAGTTGCTCAAACGCAAGGAAGACAGCAAAACAACATGGCTGGCCTGGCTACGGCAATCGCCCATAAAGCCGAACTCGCGGCATATGCTCGAACATATCGAGCGCCTCAAAGCTTGGCAAGCACTTGACCTGCCAGCAAACCTAGAGCGGAATGTTCACCAGAACCGTCTGCTCAAGATCGCCCGTGAGGGCGGGCAGATGACGCCTGCTGATTTGGCGAAGTTCGAACCACAACGGCGCCATGCAACTTTGGTAGCTTTGGCCATAGAAGGCATGGCTACCGTCATCGACGAGATCATTGATCTGCACGATCGCATCATTTGCAAGCTATTCAACATGGCCAAGAACAAACATCAGCAACAGTTTCAAGCGTCTGGCAAGGCGATCAACGACAAGGTGCTTCTATATGGGCGCATCGGTCGAGCCTTGTTGGAAACCAAACAGAATGGAGGTGACCCGTTCGCTGCTATCGAAGCCATCATACCATGGGATATTTTCGTTGCTAGTGTCAGCGAGGCGGTAGAGCTCGCGCAACCGGAGGACTTCGATTTTCTGCGTCGTCTTGGCGAGGGCTACGCCACGTTGCGCCGTTACGCACCGGAATTCTTGAACGTACTCAAGTTACGCGCAGCTCCAGCTGCCAAAGGCGTACTCGATGCCATCGACGTGTTGCGCAGCATGAATACAGACCACGTCCGTAAAATGCCGGCCGATGCGCCGACCGAATTCGTCAAGCCACGCTGGGCAAAATTAGTTATGACTGACGGCGGCATCGATCGGCGCTACTACGAGCTATGCGCTCTATCTGAGCTGAAGAACGCATTGCGCTCCGGCGATGTCTGGGTGCAGGGCTCACGCCAGTTCAAGGACTTCGATGAATATCTGGTACCTGTCGAGAAATTTGCTAGACTGAAGTTGAATAGCGAATTGCCGCTGGCCATCGCCACCGACTGCGACCAATATCTGGAAGGCCGACTTGCGCTGCTGGAACAGCAGCTTGTCACAGTTAATCGCATTGCGGCAGCTGATAACTTACCGGACGCAATCATTAATGCGTCTGGTCTGAAGATCACACCACTCGATACAGCAGTACCTGATGCCGCCCAAGCTCTAATTAACCAATCAGCGATGCTGTTGCCACACGTCAAGATCACAGAACTGTTAATGGAGGTTGATGAATGGACAGGCTTTACCAGACACTTCACGCATTTGAAGACAGGCGACGCAGCCAAAGATAAGACATTGCTACTGACGACAATTCTTGCCGATGCAATCAACTTGGGGCTGACGAAGATGACCGAATCATGTCCTGGTACGACTTACGCCAAGTTATCGTGGCTGCAAGCCTGGCACATCCGCGACGAAACCTACTCGACGGCGCTCACCGAGCTGATCAACGCTCAATTCCGCCAACCTTTTGCCGAGAACTGGGGCGATGGCACCTCTTCATCATCAGACGGTCAGCGCTTCAAGTCTGGTGGTAAAGCCGAGAGCACAGGACATATCAACCCGAAGTATGGTGGCGATCCGGGACGGATGTTCTACACCCACATCTCCGATCAATATGCACCCTTTAGCACCAAGGTAGTTAACGTCGGCGTGCGGGATTCGACCTATGTACTTGACGGCCTGCTATACCATGAGTCCGACATACGGATCGAGGAGCACTACACCGATACGGCAGGCTTTACCGATCATGTCTTTGCCCTGATGCACTTGCTTGGCTTCCGCTTCGCGCCGCGCATCCGCGACCTTGGTGATACAAAGCTGTACATCCCGAAAGGTGATTTTATGTATGACACCCTCAAGCCAATGATCGGCAGCACGCTTAACATCAAACATGTTCGCGCGCATTGGGATGAAATCTTGCGGCTAGCCACGTCGATCAAGCAAGGCACTGTGACGGCTTCGCTGATGCTCCGTAAACTCGGCAGTTATCCCCGTCAGAACAGCTTGGCCATCGCTTTGCGTGAGCTTGGCCGCATCGAACGCACTCTGTTCATCTTGGATTGGTTACAAAGCGTGGAGCTACGCCGCCGCGTTCATGCCGGGTTAAATAAGGGAGAATCCCGCAACGCTTTGGCGAGAGCAGTATTTTTTTACCGGCTAGGTGAAATCAGAGACAGGAGCTTCGAACAGCAACGCTATCGGGCTAGTGGTCTGAACCTGGTGACGGCGGCAATTGTCTTGTGGAATACAGTCTACTTGGAACGTGCTATCAACGTATTGCGTAGTCAAGTGGAGCCATGGGATGACGCGTTATTGCAATACTTGTCGCCGTTGGGATGGGAGCACATCAACCTGACTGGCGACTATCTCTGGCGTAGCAGTACCAAGGTCGGCGCGGGCAAGTTTAGGCCTTTACGGTCACTGCCCAAGTCTTAGCGTACGATTTTTTCCGTTTTCTGAGACGACCCCAGATATGTTCTCCTGACAGAACCAGCTTTTGAGTAATAACAAAGAAGCTAGAGAAACGCACTCGAGCAGCTTACCGGATCAGAACTTTTTACACTCCAGGAGAACTCGAAGAACTTTTATCATACTTAGAAAAAAAACGACCTCCAGAAACGCCGCCTCTTTAAAAGATCTTTCAATCAACAAGGTAATCACACAGCCCAGTGACAACAGCCCGTCCAAAGGGAAATATAAGAGAATTTAAAAAAACAACTTCAAAAATCGATATTTAATCCTATTTTTAGAACCTGCAAAAGCCTCCGAGAAGAATTCCCAACCAATCCAACTTGATTTTCATCCAAAAGACCAAATCTTATTTCTAAAAAATGAAGTGTGTGTATAATGCTAATTATACACACACTTGATAAAAAATGAGGGGATTATGAAAAAAAGGAAGCCGAAGTCTTCATTGATCGTTCACTTGGTCCAAGCCAAAGATGGATCATGGAAAATTAAAAAGCGGAAAAACTGGGAAAAAGCCGAAGAGATCCTAAAACAAGTCGTAACCCATCCTGAAAAAGGCCTTATCACTCAAACCCAATTTTCAGAGAATCCAGTTTCAACAACTCCTCATCACGCAATACCTAGCTATTCCCAAACTATAGAAGCTAAGCAAGAATTCTTATGGCAGCAACTAGCAAAAGTTAAACTTGGGGAAGCATTACACCAATGGCTTGAATCGATTCAAAACCCCTACACACTTAAATCTTACAGCACTTCAATTGATGAGCTCATTTCCAATGGTTTTTTGAATCCAGACTGGTCTTTACAGCAGTTTAGCTTACTTTCCCCAGATCAAATAATCGACCAGATTAAGACCTCTCTCATCCAGGTAAAAGAAAAAAATAGAACAAGCGTTTCTAAACAATGGTCAATGAGAACCAAGGAAGCCCGCATAGCATGCTTCCTATCTTTAACCCGCTATCTCAGCCGAAAATCTGAGGGAATGATTCGTCGTGGAGTCCCCTGCAAAGACGGCCTTCAAAAAACATTCAGCATTAAACCGCGTAAAGTCAAATCAGAAGCCCTAACTAGAAGCCAAATAGTATGCTTTTTTGAAGAACTCGACCTACTCAATCCGAGAGATGCCATGATAGCACGGCTGTGCCTTCAAGGAGGGAAGAGAATCAATGAGGTTTTATCATTGCAAACAAATCAAATTGACTTTGAAAAAAAATGCATTCTATTCCATCAGTCCAAGAGTAAATTTTCCGATGATTTCACAGTGATTAGCTTTGAAAAACCAGCCGCTACAGTACTTTTAAATGACCTCAAAGAGTACATCGGAAAGCGCTCTGGAACAGTTTTTATTACAGCTAAAGGGAAAAGCATTAAGCAAAATCAAGTTGATCGGAACTTTATGAAGGCCGGTAAACGCGCAGGAATTCTCTTTCGAGTTAGCCCTCACAATCTAAGAGCCACAGCTGTGACACTTTGGAAAGAAGATGGTTTCTCGGATTCACTGATCATGAAAGCAACAGGACATGCCAGCAGTGAAATGGTACATAAATATGATAAAAGCGATCTGGCAGAAAACGTTACCAAACAATCTTGTTTAATTTAAATTGCACAAAAAAGAAATTCATTGTTTCGCTTTAATTCGATTAAGCGCCTTTTTCTTTGTAGCCCAAACTATCTCTTCAACAAACAATACAACAAGAAAAAACAAAACAGAAAACTTTAAACCAGTGACTAATGCATCTATCCCCTGCAAGGGATAGTTAATTTCGTAAATCGTTGAGGCTACACATCCAAAAATCCAAGTTATAATATTAACCAATTTATCAAAAGGCCTTGGACGGTGCTTTACGACGATTTTAAGCAAGAAGGCCAACATAAGAACTAAACCAAGAATCGCAATATAAGAATTTGTAACGTCTCCCAAAAACTTAATAGGATCTAATATTTGGAAAAAAGTGTAAACCAGTGTTCCTAACAAGCCAATAATAGCATACCCTTTAGCACCACTAAATCTAGGAACAATTGCTTCCCAAGCAGCAGACGCCAGATAAATGTTTAACAAATTACAATTTGTAAGAGTCAGAACTATAAAAAATACTAAAGGAATAACTTGTGATAATAAAGCACTTTTATGAAAACCAGATAAAATCATCCAAATGGAACTTATCTCAAAAATCGATATAAATAAAGTGATTAAAGTTAGCGCAAACAAAGAATGATCGATTGAACGTGAATGTCTAAAAAAAGTTGGATAGTTAATAACTCCTGGAAGGATATTTAATATTGCAAGCATAACCGGAACAAAAGAAATTTCCAATTTTAGATCTAAAGGAACGCTGTTATTATTCGTACAAATGGCATAAATATAATACAGGGGTAGTGTAACATCGTTTCTGTAAATTCAAAAGACTAGGTTTTACCAGAGCCAGA
>CAYWSY010000004.1:0-47481 GCA_964461105.1 uncultured bacterium | reverse complement strand
AAGCTCCCGGATTTGAATCAGTCCCTTAGGGTGCCTTTGAACCGGAAGGGGTATATTCCTCTTGACTCAAAGCCGCCCTACCCTCCAATCTGATTCTAAAACCCACACGAGGTAATCTCCATGTCTGACACCGGTAAAAAGAAAGCATTAGAACTTGCCATCTCCCACATTGAAAAACAATTCGGAGAGGGCTCAATTATGACTCTCGGCAAACACTCTGCATCTAAGGAAATCAGTTCCATTAAAACGGGAGCTATCACACTCGATATCGCTCTTGGAATTGGCGGCGTGCCTCGAGGCAGAATTATTGAAATTTATGGACCTGAATCCTCAGGTAAATCCACACTGGCAACTCACATCGTTGCCAACGCACAAAAAAATGGAGGCCTCTGTGCCTATATTGACGCTGAACATGCGTTGGATCCAGGTTATGCAGCTAAAATTGGTGTGAACCTTGATGAACTTCTCATCAGCCAACCCGATTCCGGTGAAGACGCACTTAACATCGCAGAAACCCTCGCGCGATCTGGTGCTGTTGATTGCATCATTATCGACTCTGTTGCAGCGCTCGTTCCTAAAAACGAGCTCGAAGGAGAAATTGGCGATTCATTCATGGGCCTACAAGCTCGCATGATGTCTCAAGCATTGAGAAAACTCACCTCCTCTCTTGCCAAAAGTAACACCTGCGCCGTATTCATTAACCAAATCCGCGATAAGATCGGCGTTGTGTTCGGAAATCCAGAGACCACAACAGGTGGTAAGGCGCTCAAATTCTACGCTTCTATCCGAATGGACATCCGAAGAATCGGCGGAATCAAAGGAGCTGATGGCTCTGAAGTTGGTAACCGCGTAAAAGTCAAAGTTGTTAAAAATAAAATGGCGCCTCCATTTCGTTCAGCTGAATTTGACATTCTGTTTAATGAAGGGATCTCTCGCATCGGTTCGATCATCGATTTAGGTGTTGATATGCAAATTATCGACAAAAAAGGAACCTGGTTTAGCTATAATGGCAATCGCCTTGGCCAGGGACGAGAACAAGTACGCGAAGAACTTAAGAAAAATCTAAAACTTGTCGATGAACTTGAAAAAGCAATTCTCGATAAAATTGCCGAAGGAAAAGAACTTCCTCTAAAAGAGGGAACTGCAATCGGTTCTACTGCAGCAGATGCGGTTGAAGTATAATTTAGAAAATACCTTACGAGTTGTTTGGATATAACAACTCGTAAGATTATGTAGAAGCTTGAATATTGACCTGCGCATACTTAACTAAGATGTTGCACATCTTCTCAAAAGAGGGAGTGAGTAGTTTCAATTCGATCAGAAGCTTATTGAGATGGCGCATCTCCTCTTCAAAAAAGCCAAGAGCGCGCTCTTTTCCAATTAATCGAGCAATGCTGATTTCTCGCTGTTTTTTCTCATCTTGTAGCATGTCGCCTAAATCATCAGCTGTTTGAAAAGCCATTCCAAAATGATAAGCTGCTTTTTTTACAAGGTCGAGCTTCTTTAGATCGCCCCCGCCAAACACCCAGCCAAAAACAAAAGAAACTTCAAAGAGAGTTACAGTTTTCTGATAGATCACTTGCTTAACCGTCTCTAAGCTATGGTTCGGAGGAAATAGATCATAAAATTGCCCACCCGTTGCCCCTAAAATCCCAGCACAATGAGTTGCAGATTCCAAAGCAAGGGAACATGCCCGATCACTAAAAAGAGAAAACGGCGCTCCAGATTCCCGCATCGCCTCCGCATTGCGGTGGATTTTCTGAAATGCGGCTGTAATCAAAGCATAGCTGGCAAGCAGGGCAATCGCCTCTCCATACACTTTGTGCAATGAGGGTTTATCCCGTCTTTCATCATCATTATCCATACACGGAAGATCATCCGCAATCAACGAAGCTGTATGGAAAAATTCAACTGAAAGAGCCGCATCATATACATTAAGATTATTTTCTAAAGCCTCAGCAATTAACAACACAATCAAAGGACGAAAGCGCTTTCCTCCATTCGTCAGTGCATATTCACATGCATCTCTTAATTTTGTTTTTTCTCCAAGACTATGGATTCCTTTAGCAATTTCTTGCTCAATTTTATCGCGATGGTAAAAAAAATGGGAAGCTCCCCCTTTCTGAGAATCGATCGAAGCTGAAGAGGGTGTAGCTTGAGCTGTCATCATGTCTTTCCTATTACCTTAGATTTTTGGGGAACATACCCCCCGACATTCATGCACGGGAAGCAAACGGCACCTTTTGCAAAGACCGTTCCAGGATTGCTAACCGCATTGCAACCTAATTGTGCTCCATCACCAATAATGGCACCTAATTTTTTTAAACCAGTTGGTATTCTCATTCCATCGATCTTGAGAACGACCTCCCCTTTATCTAAGCGCACATTGGAGCACTTAACTCCCGCACCTAAATTCACACGATTTCCTAGAATCGAATCACCCACATAATTGAAATGGGGAGCTGCAACATGATTCATAAGAATCGAATGTTTAATTTCTGTGTCATGGCCAATCACACAATGATCTCCAACAAGAGTATCTCCGCGCAGATAAGCTCCGTGCCGAATCACACATTGCTTACCAATAACACAAGGGCCTTGAATCATCACACCAGGTTCAATAACCGTTCCCTCTCCGATTGAAATCATTTGAGGATTATGAAGGATAACAAAATTAGGAACTTGAATCGAAATAACACCTAAAGACAGCTCTGTTAAATAAGCAGATAACCGTTCTAAAGCTTCCCAGGGATAGGCACATCCTTGAAACAAGGCTGTGTGTTCAAATAAGTTTAAATCAAAGAGTTCTTGTGGATGGATGTTGATTGACATCATTCCTCTTGTGAAAAAGACCATTCTATAGAATTCCCCACTTATTTAAGGAGCTATTTTTTCAAAAAGGAGATACCTCAATTTTTTATCAGTAGGTTTGTTGGGATGAGTTTAGGGGGAGAGGTAACTTGAATCTAGAAAGAAGAGATCTATTTATGTTATTCTCTTCGTATTCTAAGGGTGTGGAAATGTTGATAACCCACCCTATTTAACTGAGAAAAAGAGCTGTTCATGAACTGTCTTTAGGACGATCATAACATCTCGGTTATCGACAATCATCAAACTGTAGACAATCTTTTGTAGGGGTTAATGACAGAGTTTTCCACAATTCCTCAACACTCCATCCGATGTGGGTATTTTCCAATTTGTCCTGGGTGTTCATTTCAAGACGATGTGGTCAATCCCCCAATTTGGGGCGAAATCAAAGAATTTTTCTCCTCCTATACGGCAATTTCTTTAACTGTGGGTTCTGTCATTGGGTGGCGTACGCGTTCTAAGTTAGCAGTTCGTGGTGTGGCATCTCATCCTCATATTGGATTGTTTAAAAGGGGCACCCATGAGGTGATCAGTATCCCTGATTGCCCTTTGCACCACCCCTACATTAATCGTGCTTATGTTAGCGTTTATGAGCAAATGATTCTCTCTAAAATTGAGCCATACGATGAGCTCAAGCGATCCGGAACGTTGCGGTATGTTCAATTTGCAGTTGAACGAAAAAATCGGAGGATCCAGTTAGCTGTCGTAATCAATCGGCAAGCGCGAGATCCCCAAATCGACAAGTATGTCAAGCAGCTTTACACGACTGGAAAGTTTTTGGGGATCTGGGTTAATTTACAGCCGGAAGCGACAAATCGAATTTTTGGTGAAAGCTGGTATCTTGCAGAGGGAGAGCCTTATTTAACTGAGACATTAGGCGGGATAGAAATTAGCCTTCATCCAGCGTGTTTTGCGCAAGCGCATCTTGAACTATTTGAGTTGATCTTAGCGTCGATTAAACAAAGTGTGTTACCAGGGATGCGTGTCGTTGAATTTTATGCTGGGGTGGGGGTGATTGGATTAACTTGCAGTGCGTTGAGTAGGGAGGTTGTGTGTTGTGAAATTAATCCTTTTGCGGAAAGCTGCTTTCAACTTTCACGATTAAAATTACCTCTATCCGTTCAAGAGAAGGTGCGGTTTGTTTCTGGAGATGCGGGGCGGCTTTGTGCTCTTGTAGAAGAAGCGGATGTGGTGATCGTGGATCCTCCGCGTAAGGGGCTGGATCCGGAATTACTGCAAAGATTGTGTCATGCGACTCATCTTAAGCAATTGATTTACTTAAGCTGTGGATTTATTTCGTTTAAGAAGGAATGCGTATTGCTGATGCAGCATGGTTGGGAGATTGAAAAAGCAGAAGGGTATCTGCTTTTTCCTGGCAGCGATCATGTGGAGACGTTGTGTGTGCTGCGTCGGCCATAAATTCTACGGACAGCTCTCAATTGTGACATTGTTGAGAGCAAAGTTTCCTACATTATTGCTATCAATTTCAGCTGAGAAGAAATTGCTTGTTGTTCCACCGAAATTCATGAAATAGGCCCCTTCTGATCCGCCGAAAGTCTTGCTTGCATCGCTCTGATTTCCAGAAAAAAATGCACAAGCTTGGCCAGCTGCCGAATCGCTTAGTACTGATAGAGAGGCTGAGCCAGCTTGAGAATCGGTCCAACGATTGTTTAAAACTAGAAGCTGTAAATCGGCACTGACTCTAATTGGGAAATGTACTGTTCCAATGTTAAATCCTCCAGCACCGCAATTTGAAAAAGTGTTATTAGCAAGGGTAATCCTAGCTAGATCGGTAAAGTCTGAAGCAAAGGGGCTTCCAATGGCAGCTCCCCCAGTGGCTCCACCAAAATATGTGAATGTGTTATTAGAAATTGTCATTTGATTGATTTTGTTGACCGTGCTCCATTGAATGGCAAAAGAACCATCACTACTGGTAGAGTTTCCTAAGAATTGGTTGTGATTGATTGAATATTGTACTTCTTGTGTCGTTGTGTAATTGATAATTATTCCTGTAGTTGGAGTGCTATTGGCAATAAGCATATTATTCTGATAAATAATCTCTCCACTTAAGTCTTGAAAGAAGATTCGAATGCCAATTGCGGGACCAAATATATTGTTATGAACTAATACATCGTGAACTCCACTACAATATACAGGTTGGTGAGCCTCTGAGTAGATCCCTGATAATTCATTTCCATTTGCAAAAGTCACTGCAATGATAGCTCCGCTATCGGGACCAATATTTGGATAACCAGGGCTTAAGACGGGAACTTTTAACATTCCATGAGTCGTAGCCAAGCTTTGAATAATTCCCGTTCCCCAAAGTTTTTGGTAATTTTGAAGTGTGATTCCGCCCAATCCTGTTGTTGTGCCATCTCCAGGATACACGTAGATGATGTCTATAATGGTCCCAGAAATTCGGACCACGAGCTAAACTTATAACCTCCATATTCTATGAAGGTTATAAGTTTAGCTCGTGGTCCGAATTTCTGGGACCATTATATGAATTCTGCGGTATCCATATCTCCTTTTTTCATAAGCAATTCTTTTGACTTCATCAGTCAACTCTTCTTCATTTGTCTTATCCGAGCGATACCTCACCACCGATCGATGGATTCCCAGCAGACTGCATGCTCGCCTTTCGCTCCTTTTGTGCTCATTGATGAGCACCTGTGAGCATGCCTTCTTGGCCTGTGGGGTTACCACTTTCTCGAGACAACATCCTTAAGAGCTACGATGTCTAGAGATAGTTCAGCCACAAGCCTTTTTAACTTGGAATTTTCTGCTTCAAGAGTCCTTAGACGTCTAGCCTCAGATACTGTCATCCCCCAAAATTTGGCTTTCCATTGATAGAAGGTGGGCTTTGATATGCCGTACTTTCGACATAACTCATCCACTTTCATTCCTGCGGCACCTTCATTGATGATCTGTATGATTTGTTCTTCTGTGAATCGTGATTGCTTCATGATTTGTGACTCCTTTCGAGTTAAATTTTATCACAAACCTCTACTTTTGGATGGATCAAATTATTGGGAGCAGGTCAATCAGAGAGATGCTATCGAAGCACATGAAGCAGTAGGCAAAGAGGTTCGAGTTGCTATTGCTAAGATCGGTGGCACTTCACCTGAAAATATTCCCCCTACAAAGCACATCAAAAAAGTGGGAAAGCGTTTAAGCAAAGCTAAATTGAAACTACTTCTAATTTTCGCCTATTTTGTGTCCAGTTTTAGCCAACCATTTCAGCTCTTCTCTATAAATAAGAAAAAGATTCATTTGCTGCTGTGTTATTTTTTGTCATCTGAATTTTGGGTTAAGGGCAATATAGGAGGCAGATAGTTCTCTCTGGAAATCACCTTTCTCTGAGTTTTTTTCTCTAGCTCCAGTCGCGCCTTTTTTGCGATACCACCACCTGTTTTTGCGGCAGTTTTGTTTTCTGCCATCCCAGTGGCGTCGGTGCTTTCAGCTATTTGCCTTGTAGAGAGTTCAGCCAGAGCTGTAAAGATTAGCTCAGCTTCGTTCATGTGGTCGCGTAGATTTTGGGTCTTCAACCCTTTGAGATCTTTGTGTTGTTTTACTGTGATGTCAGCCCATTCTTGATGGATGATATTGGTGAGAATGGCAAACTCTCTGTTCTCTTTGATGTCATGATCTTTCCAGTAGTCAGTGAGCTTGTTGCGGGTCTCTTGCCCCATCATGCGCTGTTGAATCCACTTTTCACTTCGTCCGTGTTTTTGCCAAGTTTCTCGGGCTCGATTCAATGACTTTTCTGGGTCAGTCATTTCTTGTATGCGCTCATATCCTACTTTTGCTAGCCAAAGCTTGATCGGCTCTGCTTTTGGACTGGGGATTGATTGGATCAGTCGTAATACAGTTTCAGCGTTGGCAACATCCGTGAGGTATTTTTTGCCGTCAGCGGCTTCCAATTTCAGTCGCTTACAATTTGTAAGCGACTGACTGCCTTCTTTATTGAGCCTAGTTTTTAAAACATTCCAGTAGTTTCTAGCAGCCTGAAATTCAGGTTGTTGAGTTAGTATCTGAACGATGTCTATGACAGAGAAATACCAGGTTTCTGTCTCTTCGTCGTAGAGGCGGCGCACTTTATAGTCCTCGAAAAGGATCAAGTCGTTTTTCATGAGATGGGCTCCAAATAATGCTCATCAGTATAGATTCTGTAAGGTATTCATTTCAAAGAAAAGACTAAGCATGGCTGGCGAGGAGCCATCCGCCACAAGTGAGAAAAACCTGACTTCTTTTGGCGTGAGAATTTAATTTAAACAACTAAGAGAAAAGAATCTGGGTGAAAGGATTCGAACCTTCGACCCCTAGCACCCCATGCTAGTGCGCTAGCCAAGCTGCGCCACACCCAGATAAAAATTAGAGAGAGGTTAAGCCTTCGAATTGAAATTCTGCTCGTTTGAACTCTTTGACACCGATTCGAGCGCATTCTTCGATGATTTTTTCGAGAACATCGCCGGGGTGGACCTCTGCTGCTGCGAGATCAACACTGATTGATGCACTGAAATTAACCCCCCCGCGGACCCCTTTAACGCGAAAATTGGCATGGATCGTATCTTTTTTCTTGGTTACGTTTTTAAAACGGATGAGGTTATTTTGAGCAAGGTCTTCCATGTCTGTTCTCTCGATTACAATGACGCCTAAGTTATGAAATTTAAGAGGTTTTTGTCAATGTATTATGGTATACTGCGTGTATGATCTATTTAGAACCTAGCTGGCACGAGCGCCTTCATGCGGAAATGGAACAACCCTATTTTCGTGAATTGATCACTTTTCTAGAACAGGAACGGGCTGATGGGAAGGTGATTTACCCAAAAGAACCCCTCATTTTTAATGCGTTTTCCCATACGCCCTTTAATCAAGTGAAGGTGGTGATCATGGGGCAAGATCCTTACCATGGCGAGGGTCAGGCTCAAGGCCTGAGCTTTAGTGTTCTTCCTGGGATTCCGCTCCCCCCTTCGCTCCGCAATATCTTCCAAGAGTTGGAGGATGATTTGGGAATCCTTAAGGCTCAAGAAGGGTGTTTAATGGCTTGGGCGCGTCAAGGGGTCTTATTGCTCAATGCGACGTTAACGGTGCGCAGAAAAGAGCCGAAATCTCATCATGGAAAAGGATGGGAGAGGTTTACTGATGCTGTCATTCGCGTGTTAGTCGAACGGAAGGAGCCAGTTATTTTTGTCTTATGGGGGAAATCTGCACAGGAGAAATGTACATCTGTTTTACAAGGTCATGAAAACCATCATGTGGTGTTGAGAGCACCCCATCCCTCACCTTATTCGGCGCATACTGGTTTTTTGGGATGTCGCCATTTCTCTAAGATCAATGAGACGTTGATGAGATGGGGCCAAACTCCGATCGATTGGAAATTAAAATTGTAAGAGGTCTTTTACAGGGGAGGGATCCGTTTTGTAGAGGATAAAGTAATGGTTACTTTTGATGATCAAAGTGGCTTGAGGTGTTATCGGGTCATCTTTGGGGTACTGAGAGATTGTAGGTCTAATTGTGCCACTCTCGTCAATGCTCTCATTAATGTGTTCAAAATCCATAATTTCAAATGGGAAATTTAAGAGTGTGCTGGAGGCCGCGATTGCAGGTTCCCGTGAAAAGGCGCCCATTCTTATAATTTTTGATTTAAGATAAGCTTCAGGGGAAAGCCCATCATGTTGGGCATCCCATCCATACTGAGCGATCTCCTTTTCAAGTTCGCGTGCAATGAGCTGACGCATCAGATGAACGAGTGGTAGGATGTTTTGATGATGGCTCCAATCAATTTCCTTAGTGGGATCTGACATCAAAGGAGCTATGATTTCTTGCGCGAGGGATTTTGAGGAAATTTCGTCTGGAGCGTTGTTGATTAAGTTCCAGAAATGTGCGATATGCGCTGGAGTGCTCAGATACGCCACGAGCAAGCTGGTATAAAAGCAATTTCCATCGCCGCGGATGGTTCTTCGGAATGGGTAGTCATGTTGAAGTGAGAGAAATGCTGGTGCCCACAGTTCATTCTCGGTGAACAAGTTGATTTCATCTGCAGTCCAGAGACCTGCAGCAGAACACATCGGAGATCCATAATTGATGGCGGGAGCGATCATTGGGAACTGTGTCAGCAGGGTGTTCGTCGCAGTGTTGTGGTAGGTGGTGATTTTTTCCCACTCGAGTTGTGCTTTGTAAAAGGGGCTATTTTGGTTATACAAAGTATCCTGGGTTAATTGAAGAATACGTTTTAAGATCTTTTTCTTAAAGGTGTGTAATTGACAGCTTTGGTTATAGTTTTCAATAATTGAAGGGATGTTTTTTTCTCTGTTTGCTTGATTCATCGCAGTCACTTTCTCTGAGTACTTTTTGCTTGTTTCAGCGTAGAGCGTTGATAATGCGGGAAGGGAGGCATAGGCTGTCAAATCAAAAGAGAGGTTGAGCGCATCTTTGATTTTAGGGAGCCTAGGTTCGATGACTTTACTGAATTGTTGATGATACTCTTCGATGCGTTGTAAGTGTGCACGAGCAGAAGCTGCAAAAGAAGTTGCAGTTGGAGTTTGGGATTGTTTTGCAAGTAGAAGGATATTACTGATGGTTTTTCTTTGAGATGCCAGCGAATTTAGGTAATACCCATAATGAATGTGTGCGAGCTCAGGTTTTTTGATCAATTCTTTAATTTTTTGTGTGTGACTCAAATATTTTTGATTTTCTTGGTGAAGTTCTTTAAATAAGTCTTCAGCAGTTCTCTCTGTCGTTTCATGGGAAAGGATTTTTGTTTGAGCAATTCCATGCAGATGGGCGACAGCTTTTTCCATTTTTTCTGCCTGAGCTGCATTGTGAGGCTTGTAAGCTGTGATTGCAGTTAAAAGCTGTTCATGGATTTCTAAATAGGTCGTAACGCATTTGTTGTAGACGCTTTGGGTGTGGGGAGTTGCTTGTGCTGCGTGAGGTCTGTAGGCTGTTTCTAGGTCTTTGGCCGCTTGTTGATAAGCTGATTGCATTTCTTGGCAAGAGAGGAGCAAGGCACTGCTGCTTTTGTGAGTTTGAGTGGTGTGTGTGGTTATAGAAGATGAGCTTACATGCGAAGATGCTGCCATGAGAGAACCTTTTTTAATTTTGTTAAAAAAACGCGGTTAGGTATATACTTAACCGCGCTTTAATTGTTTAATCAACAACGATATTATCTGCTGAATCGGCTTAAGGCCGCAAATTTACCTCCGTCGAGCGTTTGATTAAGTTCATTTACAAACTCGATAGACCGTTCAATCTGATCAATTTTACTGAGGAATCGGTTGAGAAGTTCAGTTTTGGTAATCGTCCGAGCATATCCTCCTGATGAGAGTGGCATAGCGTAAATTGAATCGCCTGCTGCTCCAAAAGCTGGTAGTGAACTGATGCTCATAGATGAGGGTAGAGAGAATGAAGCAATTGCAGAAGAAGGGGTTGAGGGAACCAAACTCTCGTCATCAGACCATTCATCACCATCGTCCTCATTTTCTGAGACACTCAAGTGACTTTCTGTAGAAGCTGCGAGGAACAGATTGAATGCTCTTTTTGCAAACCGAGAATCAATTTCCTCGTTTGGAAAAGTCTCTAATTTAGTTGTGAAATTTTTGGAAGCTTCCATCCATATGCGCAAATCTTCAAGAGTTGTACTGCACCATCCCATGACTTGTGCGACAGTATTAAAGTTATTTGTTTGTGGATTTGCTTTCCAATCTGCAACCAGTTTTGGCAATTTTGCCCAAAAGTATTGGCGCGTCCATGATTTAGTTTTTCTTAAAACTGATGAGCCACCTGCAATTTGTCCAAGAAAAGCTGGTGCAGTAGATGCTGTAGGAGATTGGCTGCTGGAAGAGGACGAGCTACTTGATATTGGGGTAGGATAAGCAAGTGAAGGAGGAGGAGGTGGTGGCGGCGGCGGCGGGAGCTGGAAGCTTGCAATGGTTGCATTGGTTTGTGCAATCACGGCTGAGTAGGCGGTTACTTGTTCAGCTTGTGATGATTGGATTGCAGCTAGTTGAGCTGCTAATGCGGCATTTTGCGCTTCTAATTGTTGAGCTCGAGTAGCTGCTTCAGCTTGGAGTTTTTGCATAAGGCTTGCTAATTCAATATTTTGACGTTCAATCTGCTCTGCGCGAGCGGTTGCTGTTTGAAGAGCTTCTCGGACTGGGTCTATTTCTCCTTGGAGCTCCTGCAGGCGAGCCTCGATGGCTGTTTTTGCTTCGTTAGCAGCTCTTAATTCTTCAAGATTGCTCAAGTCAGCGAGACCTAATTCAAGTTGAGAGCTGATTGACATTGAGGGGGCAGATTGAGCTTGTGCTGTTTCAATCTGTCGGACCCGTTCTTGCGCCTGCGCGAGGTCTGCTTCCAATGCTCTGGCACGCGCACTTTTTTCAGCGAGTTCAGTTTGAATTGCATCGATATCGGGTTGATGGATCAGGTATTGGCGTGTGATGCTGTCTATTTTTTTGTAAACTGCTTTCATGCCATCTATTTTTGACTCGTCAAGGCTGCTTAGTTGCAACGTTGTGTGTAATGTTTTTATGTCGGTTTTTAACAGCTTTAAGCTCTTTTCATAGTGTTGAAGAGCTCTATCATAAGCAGCTTGTGTTTCCTCTGTTGGATTGGAATTTTCTCTGAAAGCGGTTTTAAGTTGTAGCGCGCTTGCTAGGAATGCTTGGTTTTTTGCTACGCATGAGTGTTCGAGTTGTTGCACTAGAATTGAAATGCCGCGAGAACTTGAAATTGATGATGCTGCCATTTAATAACTCCTTTGTTAATGAGTGCCCATCATAGTATCACAATTGATATTAACACACAATTGCTAGCATTTAATTTAATAAATTAATTTCACTTATAAAAATTTTAATTTTTTTGTTAGTTGTATTTAATTTTAGCTTGAAGAACAAGAGCTTGATGCTAAGGCTCTTGAAGGGGGATGCAGAACGAGATGTCGATCTCCCTTTTTGGCTAAAAATAGGGTGGACCAATTTTTTTTAATATTTGTAAATGTTTGAAATGTCGATTGATCCAAATCATATAATTCAATTCTTTTTTTGAATGCGAATGCGACAGTCATCATAGCATTCTCAGAGGCAACCCTGGTTCCAAGGGTTGCCATGTGATTCGGATCTAAACGTTCGTCTCTCTTTTTCAGATCATTTGTACGAATTACCGTGGTAATTAACTTTGAGGTCATGCTTCTGAAATAATGGATCATGAGGAGGAGGTTATTGTCTTGATTGAGTAAGGAGCAGATCTGTTCAGGATGTTCATTCATTTGGACGAGAAGATCTTCGACTTTATTCATCACAGATCCCCTTCTTGTGGCACATTCAATTGTATGCAATAGCGTCTCTCGATTCTCAGCATGCATTAAATAGGCTACGATAATGGCGCTGATGAAAGAATCCCCATCGTCGGAGGTTTCTTGAAAGGAGGGGAATTTTTCTTCCACAGTTTGCGCGAAGTGTGTTTTTGATGAGGGATCTAAAAGCCACCCTCGCATGTCAGAGATGGTTCGGGGTGGAATTGGAATTGGAGCAAAGGGGTTTTTTGTTAGGAGTTCAAGGGGATAAAGTTCATCAGAAAAGATTCTGATTGTAGCTGCTAATTTCTCTATGGTAGCGTTCATCGAAGCCAACGCGATGGGGACTGTATAGAATTCGGGAAATCGTGCGGAATAAAGAGGGTCGAGGATGCTGAGTTGTTGGTTTCTTGCTAGGATTGTGCCCAGTTGTTCGATTAATTTGGAAGCAACGGCTTGGCATTGCGTATAGCGATCCTGAACACTTTCATGAGAAGGAAATGGAAGAAGCATACCCGAATACGCGCATTCCCATTCAGAGGCAATTTGATGAAATTCCTTGGATGCGAAGAGTGCAAAAACATAATAGATTTTTTTATGGTCGATGTGTTCTGGGAGTTGTGTCTGGAGGTTTCTATGCGCCCCATCAAGGAGAGTGATTCGTTTGGTAATCTCTGGACTCTCCCCAAGTTTTTCTAGACGCGCACGCAATGTAGAATAGATGTGGTTGCACTGCATGAAGCAAGATAGAGTAGTTTGGTATTCTGTAGGGGTTGAAAGCTCATTTCTTGTCAAAAAGCTGAGTTGCGAAAGTCCTTGAAGGTAGTGTTGGGATTCTGTCTGGCAGGTTGCAAGTTCCTGTGAAAAATGTTGTTCTGCTTGCGCTGAGCCCTCTTTTAAGGCTGCTTGGACTTTATCATGAGCTTGTTGAAGCGCGGTGATTCGGCTTGAGATTTCTTTTTTTTCTACAGGGGTATTTAACTTAATTAAACGCGCAGTGAGTTTTTGGTAAATGGCATGACATTGTGCCATGACTTGTTTAAATTGGACTGCATGTTCAAGATCGGAGGGGATGATTTTCTCTAATCTTTTTGCTGTTTCTAGATATTTTTTGAAGTCGGTTTCACATGTTAGAAGCTTTTGTGTGTATTTTTCAGGAGTGATTGGGGAAACTGGGTTGAAAGAAACGGAACTACTTGCCATGATAAACTCGCTTTGTTTTTGGTCAACGAAACTAGCAAGATGAGTTCTTTAGTACAAGATAATTATTTTAATGATGGAGATAGTTGATTTTTATGCAGCTCCCCGTCGAATTAAAAAATCGATTAGATGAATTATCTTTAAATGTTTCACTTTCTGAGTGGGCGCGCGCGTTTCAACAGCTTTCCGATTTGTATCGGAATCATGAACGGGGTGTTGCTATTGAAAAACTGGCAAATGACCGGATGAGGGCTGCCTATGCGCATGTGCGGCTTCCAGCGACCTATGCGGCTGTGATGCATGTCTTGGAAGAGCTTCGTAGACGGTTGCCTGAGTTATTTATCGCATCGTTGGCGGATGTGGGATCTGGACCTGGCACGGGAGTGTTTGCTGCGGCGGAGATTTTTAGCGGCTTAAAACAGGTGTCCTGTTATGAGCGGGATGGGGGCTTTATTACATTGAGCCAAAAGCTTTTAGAGGGGTGGAAGGATTTTGAAATTGAGTGGATTCAAGCTGATGTGACTCAGGATATTGGCTTGAAAGAGCACGATCTTGTGCTGGCTTCTTATGCCCTTAATGAATTGGGTGCTGAAGAGCGTTTTTCGTGTATCGAGAGGCTCTGGAAGGGATCCGGTAAGGTCCTTGTGATTGTCGAGCCTGGAACGCCTCGGGGGTTTGAAGTGATTCGTGAAGTCAGAAAAGAGCTGATCTCACTGGGAGCATCGATTGTCGCCCCCTGCCCTCATCAAAAGCCCTGTCCGATGGGTGTTGGGGATTGGTGCCATTTCTCAGCGCGTGTGGAGCGCTCCCGCTTGCATCGTCAGATGAAAGGAGGGGCTTTAAATTATGAGGATGAAAAATTTTCTTATGTGATTGCTTCTCGAGGGCCTGGTGTTCCGATTCAAGGTAGGATTTTACGTCATCCTCAAAAAAAATCTGGATTTGTGGTTGCTGAGGTCTGTGGGGCTACTGGGATTCAACAGGTGACGACGACGCGCAAATCAAAAGAAATGTATCGCCAAATGCGCAAAGCTGAATGGGGAGATAGTGTTTAATTTATTCGATCGATGTAATTCTTAGTTATGTCTAATCTACTTTCTGTTGTCATAACTTTCATTTTCGATGATGTATTTTGTTGAGTTACACGTTATTTCACGATATAATACGAAGCGGGGAAAACTTCAGGATACCTGCAAAGTCCTCCGAAGCATGAGACAAAAAATGATTGGAACGATATAATGATTAAACGATAGGAATTTTTTTCATCGTTATATCATTATATCATTTTTATCGTTGATTTTGTTGCTCAATAAAAAGACTTTGCAGGTGTCCTGGGGAAAACTTTAAGGTAAAATATTATGTCTCATCAAGCTTTTTTAATGGCATTAAGTCAGATGACAAGTCATCAAAAAGCTCGTATTATGGTTGATGAACATATTATTTTAATTAATGAAGGGCCGCGAGGCTGGAATTTTTCAACTGAAGTCTTCTCTGTCGAGGGAAAACTCCCTTCCAGCATCAGCTCTTGCATCTCCCCTTCTGGTCGGATTCATGTGCCCCATCAGGGGCCTTATTTAACCTGTGATGCAGATCATCAAGCGATTGTATTGATATGGGAAGCTGTTCTTGAAAAAGGAAAATATCTTCCATTTCGCGATCACTTAAAGGTCTTTATTGAAGCTGCGGTGGAGTGGAGAGAAACGCTTCAGATGTTAGCGGATAGAGAGTGTGTTGCGATTCATCAGAATAAGCGATGGCATTTAGCCGTTTTGTTGGGAAGTTTGTTTACTTGGGTTCGCAGCGCTGTCGAAATTGTCTATGATTCGATTCTCTGATCTCTTATATTGAGGAGAAAGGAGTTATTCATGTTTACAGGAACACTGACGGCGCTTGCAACGCCTTTTGATGAGAGCGGATCTGTCGACACTTTAGCTCTACAGCAGATGATTGCATGGCAGATTGAAGAAGGGATCGATGGAATTGTGCTTGGAGGAACGACCGGAGAGGCTCCGACCCTCACCAAGGAAGAACTGATTGATTTGTGGCGTACGGGTGTTCGTGTAGCTCAGGGACGGGTGCCGATCATTGCGGGAACAGGAAGTTATTGTACGCGAACAACAGTTGAGCTCACACAATCTGCTCAAGCGATTGGAGTCGATGGATGTTTGGTGATCGTTCCTTATTACAATCGACCGACCCCTGAGGGATGTTTCTTGCATTATGAGGCTGTCAGCCGGGTTGGATTGCCGATGATTGTATATCACCATCCTGGACGGTGCGGCGTGCGCTTGCCTGTATCGACGTTGGCGTCAATTAGTTCGTTGCCGCATGTGGTTGCAATTAAGGATGGCTCAGGGGATCTCGACTATCTCATTGAGGTGATCCGGTCAGCAAGCTGTCCTGTTCTCTCTTCCGATGACACCCTCCTGTTTGCTATTTTAGCCTCTGGCGGAGCTGGGGTAGTATCGATTGTTTCAAATCTGATTCCGCGCGCGTGGAAAGAGGTGGTGAGCTTGTTCAAACAAGGTCAGGTTGAGGAGGCAAAACGGCTCTTTGATCGGTATTATCCTCTTGCGAAAGCGATGGTTTTAGAAACTAACCCGCAGTGTGTAAAATATGCATTAAGTTTGATGGGAAAGTGCACTCCTGTCATGCGCCTTCCTTTGATTGAACCGAGAGAAGAGACGAAAAGACAGATCCAGATAGCTCAAACCGAGATGTTAGGCGTAAACGGATCGATGGTTTGATACTTAGTTAATATGGGATCCACGACAGTATCTAGAAACTCCTGGGTTTGTTCGTAGGATCTTCCGATGAGCCGTTCTGCTCGAGTCAGTTCATGCAATTCTTCAAATGTAAACCCAAGTTCAGGGTCGGCCGCGATGCGCTCAAAGAGATCGCAGTTAGCTCCCTCTTCTTTGATTCTTCTTCCGGATTCAAGGCTGTGGACGCGCAGCCGCTCGTGAATATGTTGCCGGTCTTTTCCTTTTTTGACAGCTTCCATGAGGAGGTGTTCTGTTGCTAAAAAGGGAATCTCTTGCTCAAGGTGCTTGGCAATGACTTTGGGATAGACAATGAGGCCTGATGTGAGGTGGCAGAGGAGATTGAATAGGGAGTCTGCTGCTAGGAAAGCTTGAGAAAGGGAGAGTCTTCTGTTTGCAGAGTCATCTAATGAACGCTCGAGCCATTGGGTGGCTTCTGTATACAATGCATTTTCATTCAAAGAAATAAGGAACCTTGCAATCCCGCAGATCCGCTCGCTTCTGATCGGGTTGCGTTTATAAGGCATGGCGGAAGAGCCAACTTGAGTTGAAGAAAAGGGTTCTTCGAGTTCTTTGAGATGGGCAAGTAGCCGCACATCTGTGGCGCATTTATGTGAGGAGGCTGCAAAACTGCTTAAGAGGTTGGAGATGCGGATATCTTGTTTGCGGGTATAGGTTTGCCCAGAAATGGTAAAGATGTGGGAAAATCCCATTTCTTGGGCAACTAAGATATCAAGTTGCTTTACTTTTTCATGATCTCCGTTAAAGAGGTGGAGAAAAGAGGCTTGTGTGCCGGTGGCGCCCTTGACGCCAAGAAAGTGCATTTCAGTTAAGAGGTGTTCGATGTCGTGAAGATCAAAGAGGAGATCTTGGATCCACAGACAGGCGCGCTTGCCGACGGTGGTTGGTTGGGCGGGTTGGAAATGGGTGTAGCTTAAACAGGCAAGGGAAGCGTACTCTGATGCAAAGTTTTTTAAATTGCGAATCACCTGGATGCATTTGCGGCGCATCAAGATGAGCGCCTGTTTGATTTGGATCAGGTCTGCGTTGTCGGTCACATAGCATGAGGTGGCTCCGAGATGGATGATGCCGTGCGCCTCAGGGCATTGTTCTCCAAAGGCGTGAATGTGGGCCATGACGTCGTGATGAAGAGTTTTTTCCAGTTCTTCGGCTCTTTCATAATTGATGTGATCGACTGCTTGGGAAAGGGCTTGGATCTGAGCTTTGGTAACGGGAAGGCCAAGGGTGTGTTGCGCTTTGGCCAATGCAATCCACAATTTTCTCCAGGTTTTGTATTTAAAATCAGGGGAAAAGATCTCAGACATCTCAGGGCTTGAATAACGGGAAGCTAGGGGATGTTGATACTGTGTGGGGTCATTCATGGGCGCTCATTGGCTAATTTTTTAAAAGCGCGCAGCAATTCTTCGATCGAGCGTTTTTGTTTTGGTGAGGGTTGAAAATGGGGGGTGTTGATTTGGGCAAGGAGGCGGCGCAACGAGCTGATGGCGAGATCTGCCATGTTTTGTGCGCGTTTATCGGAATCTGCAAGGGGGAAGGTGTCTCGAATCAGAGTGAGGAGCTCTTGTTTGGGTTGCCCCTTGTAGTTTTGGATGATTTCGAGTTTGCGATTAAACTCCCCTTCTCGACTTGCAAGGCTATAAACGGCTTGGCGCGGCATTTCATCGAGCTTGGAAATGAGCGTTTGAGGAAGGGAGGTGTGTAATTCGTAATATTGTAAAAAATTATACGGGGTTTGCCGATTTCCATACGTTGCAACAAGCCATGCGCTAAAGGCTCCGTCTCGATAACTTTTTAAAATGTCCTGCGCTTTTTTAATCCGCTCTCCGTGGAGGATGATTGCCTGGTTATTGATCGCTTTGACCTCAGCTGTGAGCGCGATGAGATCTTTCAAATCTGTGGTGATTTCTTGTGCTTCTTCTCGGTATGCATCTAAAATCTGCTTGAGAGCGAATTGCTCTTGGTCATTTAAAGGGGTGACGCGAAAAACCCCGGAAAAACTTGAGAGGTTTCCTGCAGAGGACATTTCGACCAGGGTGGTCATTTTTGAAAATTTCTCTCCAGCGCTTTTAAGTCTCTGTGAAAGGAGTGAGTTCATTTTAGACATGAGTGTACAGCCGTTTTACATCCGTTTAATCAGTTCTTTAATCAATTCAGCATAATCTTCTGATGCTCTGCTTTTGGGAGCGGTTTCGAAGATGGGTTTTCCATAGACTGAGGCTTCTGAGACATCGATGCATCTGCGCACTTTTGTTTTGAGCATTTTTCCTGGAAAAACAGAGTTAATCACCTCGAGAAATGCATCGTTGCTCTTTCCCCGCGGATTCCAAAAGGAGAGGATGACGCCGAGGACATCGAGCGAATGGCGCTGAGAAATGCTCTGCATGAATTCTGAGAGGCGCTGTAGCCCTTTAATGCTGTAAAACTCTGGAGTAGCACAGACAATGGAGTGATGGGCAGCAATGAGTGCAGATTCAGTGAGCCAGCAGAGGGATGGAGGGGTATCGAGGATGATGGCGTCGTAATTTAATGGGCGGAGGATCTCTTTGAGGCGTTCATGGGAATATCGATCGCCGGCAAGCGCTCCTGTGACCTCAACGCGCTCAAGCCAGGTATCGGCTGGGATCAGATCGAGATTTTTGACACTTGTTTTGACAATGACATCTTCAATTTTTTTTGTCCCCTGCAAGACAGGTGCCATGCTGTCTTGGGCGTCGGGATCATATCCTAAGCCTGTTGTGAGGTTTGCTTGGGCATCCAAGTCGATGAGCAAGACTTTTTGCTTATGGAATTTGGCAAGCCCTGCTCCTAAATGCAGGGCTGTTGAGGTCTTTGCAGTTCCGCCTTTAAAACTACTGACAGCAATTCTCTTCATGCTTCACCTGTGGTGATAAATAGGAGGAGAGAGAACGGCAAGCGATCTCTTCCTCAAGTTTGTTGATAAAGGGTTTGAGTTCCATTTCTCCATGCACTACGTTATCGCGTGTGCGCACGTTAATGGTTCTGTTTTCAAGTTCCTTGTCTCCGACGGTCAGCATGTAATTGATTTGCATCAATTGGGCGTTTCGCACCTTCTTATTCACCGATTCATTGGAATCATCAACATCGCAGATGAATCCTGCTTTCTTAAGTTCGCAGCACAGTGTGTGGGCGTATTCTTGGTGTCTGTCTGCAACAGTCATCACGCGCACTTGCAGAGGCGAGATCCACAAGGGAAATTTCCCTGCAAAGTTCTCGATTAAAATACCTAAGAATCGCTCAACTGATCCGAACAGCGCCCGGTGAACCATGACTGGCCGTTTGGAGGCTCCATCACTATCCGTATATTCGAGTTCGAATTTTTCGGGAAGAGCCATGTCGAGTTGAACGGTTCCACACTGCCAAGATCTCCCTAATGCATCGCGAATATGGATGTCAATCTTAGGTCCGTAGAAGGCTCCATCCCCTTCATTGACTCGATAAGGTTGTCCCCAAGCATCGAGAGCGTCGCGCAATCCTGCTGTTGCAATTTCCCAGTCCTCGTCAGATCCAATGCTTTTTTCAGGGCGTGTGGAGAGTTCTAATCGGTAGGCAAGTCCAAAGGCAGAATAGGTTTCTTCGACGAGACTGAGCACATTTAAAATTTCTTGCTTGATGTCGCACGGTCTCATGAAGAGATGTGCATCATCTTGGTGGAAGCTTCGGACGCGAAATAAACCGCTTAAGGCACCGGATGCTTCATGTCTGTGCACGTGGCCGAGTTCTGCAACGCGAAGGGGCAATTCCCGATAACTATGGGTATGGGATTTGTAGAAGAGCATACAACCGGGGCAGTTCATCGGCTTGATTGCAAAGTGGCGCTCTTCGATGCCAAAGGCATACATGTTTTCTCGATAGTGGAACCAGTGCCCCGAGGTTTCCCACAGTTCTTGGCTCATGAGTTGGGGAGTTTTAATCTCGAGATAGCCAGCACGCTTATGCATTTCACGCCAGAAGTCGATGAGGCGGTTCCAAACAATCATCCCTTTGGGATGGATAAAAGGCATGCCGGGAGCTTCTTCTTTAAGTGAGAAGAGATCGAGTTTTGGGCCTAAGATTTTGTGGTCCCGTTTTTTTGCTTCTTCAAGTAGGGTGAGATACTCTTTCAGCGCTTTGCGGTCGGGATAGGAGATCGCATAGACGCGCGTGAGCATTTCTCTGTTGGAATCCCCTTTCCAATAAGCGCCGGATGTTTTGAGGATTTTAAACGCTTTGATTTTACCTACATTGGGGAGGTGAGGTCCTCTGCATAAATCGAAAAATTCCCCTTGGGAATAAGCGGTAAAGGGGCCCTCGGGAAACCCTTCGATCAGCTCTTTTTTGTAGGGATTGTCTTTAAAGCGCAAGAGGGCTTCTTCCCGATTTTTAAAGACGTGCCGCTCTGCTTGATAGTTTTCATCGATGATTTTGGAAACTTCTTTTTCGATCGCTTCAAAATCGGCGTCTGAAATTGTCAAATCGGCAAAATCGTAGTAGAATCCATTTTCAATGGGAGGGCCGATTGTAGGCTTTGCTTGAGGAAACAGGCGCAAGATGGCCTGTGCAAGGACGTGAGCTGAACTATGCCAGAAGATCTCTTTACCTTCAGGATCTTCGAAGTGGATGAGAATCGCCTCGTCGCCATCATGCAATGGAGATGAGAGATCGCGCAGTGTTCCGTTGATTTTGACAGCGAGCGATTGATTAGGGCCGCGCAGGTTGAGCTTTTCACATAAGTCTTTTCCCGAGCTTCCGTCGGGAAGTTCGATCTCTTTTTGGTCATTTGTACGAATTAACATGATGTAAACCTTGTTTTATTTTAATCAATAGTAAATCACAATGGGACAAAAGACAAAGGTAAAATAATGGTTTGGTCATGATAGACCTGTCAGCATTTTTCGATCTACCTCAAGAGGCTCTCCTCTCCCAACCTTATGATTCTTTGCCTACCCCAGACGGGTTTCGTTTTCGAGCCTTAAGTAGAGCGCGGAGGTTGGCAGAGGCGCTCGTTGATTCGAAAGGGGACTTTGTTAAAAATAATTTAGATGCATTGTTAAGCAGCATTGAAGCTAAAGGGTGGATCTATGTTCCGAAGGGATTGAGTGATGGGGCCATCACGGAACATCATCTTCTTGTGTTGAGCCAGCTTAGAGATTCCGCCTTGGTCGGAAAGTTGCGCCAGTTTCAGCTCCCTTTATGTCATCGCCTAGCTGAGGATCTGATCCGCCGGACGCTTGGGATTCCCATTACAGAGAAGCTGGCCGTGATGCATCTTAGGCGAGCTGTGCTAGCCGCATGCTTAACTCCTTTGAGACAAAATGTGGGTTCTTGCTTCGCAACAGCCCCTGCCATTTTGATTCAAAGGCACCAGACTGAATTGCTTATTGAAGATCTCTCCCAACTTCTCAATACAGGCAGATTGAGCCGCGTCTTTGAGGGGAATTCCTATGGAGTCCCGTTAGGGACTCCTGGAGATGATCCTCTAGACAATGCGCTACTCAAAAGCTGGGAGTATACCCTTGCCTCGTTTTCAGAGGTCAAAATGGAATTTACTCAATGGAACCTGTACACGAGTTTAGGGCTGCATTATGAACAGAGCGGGGGGATTGGTCGAGTCATTTACGGGCAAGTGGAAGAAAAAATTGAACTTGCAAATGAGAGTGTCAAGCAATTTCAAGCCGAGTATGAGATTGCAACAAGTCAGCTGCGTGCAACGGAGCTTTTGTTAAAACAAGCCTCTTCAGAGGATCAAATCCGCAGATTGCAAGCGGAATACAAAAGCCGGGGGCACCATATGCAAGCCTGCTTGGAGTTGCGCGATCAATTTTATAGCAAAGGCTCTCAAAGTTCCCGGCTTTACTCGATTTTTATCGATCAATACACGAAGCTCTTTCCCGAGTATTTTCAAGAAATTTACGATGCGAACATGCAGGAATTTGCCCAAGAGCTCATGCAAGACAGTCCTGCAGGATTTCGCCTTCTCTATAAGCATGGCAGAAGGGATCCTTCTCAGTGGACCCTCATTTACACAGAGGAACAGTTTGTTCAAGCGCTTGTAGATTTTTTTTCAGCGACAGAGCCTCAGATTGCTGCAGTCTGCGATTGGAAAGGGGGGCAAGAGGAGGTGTTTAAGATTACCTCGGCAATCATCCATCACGTCCGTTCTGCTGTATTTATTGAATCTGCTAAAGAAAGGGCCGCGCGCTCTTCAAGAGCGCACCATCCTTCTGAAGGGGGACAAAAAACTCCCTGGGCTTACACGTCTGGAGGGACACTGACAACACTTGTCAAAACTTATTACCGCAGAGCATCGGAGCTTACTTGGGAAGAGAAATGGGTGGAAAACGAAACTGAGCTAGTGATTTTTTTAATTGATGCACTCAAGCTAGCTCCCCCTCTTGTTACAGATCTTTTTGTCAAAGAACCCAATCTTGGGATGCTGGCCAATTCGCCAACGCATGCATTTATTTTGCGTCCGGGATTTAAGCTCTTTGCTCAAGGATGGCAGGAAGATGGCTTTACATATACGTGGGTGCGCGATCAGGTGTTTACTCCTTCGCAGCAATTTTTTTCTCAGATGAGTTTAGATCAAGAGATGCAGGCTGTATTGTTTGAGGAGTTTACCTCGAAGCTTCCCCCTCTGCTCGCTCATCAGTTGAAGCAGATTGTGCTTCCTCATCATCGGTCTTTTTCTGTAAAAGAATGGAGGGATGAGGTCCTTCGAGCAACCGACTTTCTTTCAGATCGGGTCTTCATTGACAAGCTCGATGCGTTTCTTTACGAAGCGCTTCCTGTTGTTTCAGGTAAGGAGGTTCCAATTTATTTGCGCCGTCTTTTTTCTGACAATATGGATGAGCAGCTGGAGGCTGCAATCGCGTCGTTGACATTAACTGGAAAGATGACAGCTCATGCGGTTAGGGAATTTGCTAAAGAGCTTTATGCCCAGGTCTATCCCCATCGCTGTTATCACTTTGATTTGCACCAGTATGTTGCAGATCATGCGCGGTTCGTTGGGCTCTCCTCCCCCACTCCCCTACTTGTTGCCGATTCAAATTGGACGGGCTATTACTTTGGATTTGTCGTCAATCCAGGCACAGGAAGGCTTGAGCTCTGGAGATTGGATCGCACGGCAGTTCAAGGTCTCCCGATGAGCACGTGGAGACCCTGGCTGAACGGAACTGATCGCAAGCCTTGGACTGTATTTGTGAGGCCGTCTGAGTATTCTTAAGTAAAAAATAAATAGAAAGAGGCTGAGAGTTTTGCTATATCCTACAAAAGGTCAAGATAGGATACGTACATGCGCGCACTCATCAAGCTCATTCTCATCGCACTTCTCCCCTATTGCGGAGTTGAGGCGCTGTACAATGGTAATCCTGCTCTACCCATGATTCCAGAGAGGGGACTTTTTATTGGGGAAAATGCGTGGGTTGGACTGAAAGCGGGATATGAATGGGATATTGTTGCCGAACGAAATCTTGAGTTAAAGGGAAATTCGCAAGGCTTGCATCGAAAAGTGCGTACTGCGGACTTTCTTGGCAATTTTGGGGTTGCAACGTTAGGGATCGCTGATCGGGTTGAGCTTTATGGAGTCTTTGGGTCGGTCTCCTCGCACACAACTTACCGCCCCCTCTCTGGGATTGAGACGAAATTTAAGGTAGATAGCCAATTTGCCTGGGAGATCGGAGGCAGAGTGATTTTGGCCTATTGGGGGAATTTACAGCTGGGGATCGATGCGAAGTATTTTTCCTATTCCCCAGAGATTGATCGGCTCACTGTCAATCATGAGCATGTTCGAGAAAGTGGGGCTGGATTTCATTATAATGAATGGCAGGTTGGAGCTGGTGTTTCCTATCGCTTTCGCTATGTCGTCCCCTACCTAGGAATGAAATATTCAAACGTGCGTTCGAAGTTTTACCATCTCAATTCGATCGAGAGTCTTTTTCCCCGCAAGCATTTTACTCTAGAGAATAAGTACCCCATCGGTTTTTTTGTCGGCTGTGCTGTGGTTCCAGAAAAATGGGTTGATTTGAGCGCGGAGCTGCGCTTCCTTGATGAATTTGCCTTTACACTCAGCGCTGATGTGCGTTTTTAGGAGTTTTTTATGAAATTAATTGGTGTTTTTATTCTGCTCTGTTCCTCTATCAAGGGATTTGCTCTCTATATGGGAAATCCTGCTGAGCCTGAGATCATTGAAAAAGGGATGTTCATTCCTCAAGATGCGGTCATATCAGTAAAAATAGGATATCAGGGGGACTTTATTTTTGATAGGCGCTTGAGAGCGTATGATGGAGTGCAGGGGCGGATGGACAGGTTTAATGTCCATAGCGATCAAGGGGTTCTCACTCTGAGCTTTTTCGATCGGTTAGATATCTATGGCAGTGTGGGAGCGCTTGAAACGAATTTTTCCCATCGTCCGAAGCCTGGTCATCAACGGCGAGAGTATGAAAGCGGCAGTCAGATGACTTGGGGCGTCGGGGGGCGTGCAATTTTATTTAAATGGGGAAATACGGATGTGGGAATGCAAGGGGGCTTTCAATGGGCAAATCCGCACATCAAGTGGGACGCACTCAATGGAGAATCGTTTACAACAGATGCCGTGCTGCGTTACCGAGAGTGGCAAATTGGGGTGGCAGCTTCCCATCAAATTGACCTCTTCACGCCTTATCTAGGGGTGAAATACTCTCACGTATTTGGATTACTATCGCAATTGCGTTCCAATCTTGAGTTGCCTAAAAGAAGTTTTAAGCTACGCAACCGGGATTATTTCGGTCTTGTTTTGGGAGTGACCCTGTCTCCTAAGCGGTGGATCGATTTGACCTGTGAGGTGAGGATGATCGACGAGCAGGCGATCACGATTGATGGAAACCTGAAGTTTTAATCGCGGCTTTGCCTCTGGATAATAATTCACAAGAGGCTTATAGTATCGGGGGTTGCATGAAATAATATTGCTTTTTTTCAAGTTCGTTTGTTCTGTGTGAAGCAACATCTATGCACAGGGCAGAAAAAAAAGGATCATCCTATGGCTACTTTACCCCTCTTTCGTCGTTTCTCTTATCTGTGCGCAACTCTTTGTTTGACTGCGTCTTCCCTTTCTGCTAGCACGATTGACCGCGGCGACGAGGTCGAGCAGAAGGATATTTATGCTCTTAGAGAATGGATCAATACGAAGCGGCAGGTGACTGTACGTGAATTGGGTGGAGCCCTTTCGATTAGCGGTGAGGTCCGCACTGAGTTTCAATCGACAAGCGAAACGATCAATGGGATTCAACAGCGCGGTCCGCGCGGCGCAGCGCTTAATTCTCGGGGCGAGCATGTTCCTAATAATGCGTTTGACGTTGAAGTTAATTTGATGTTTGATTACCGCTCAGATGGGTCTTGGGGTTCAATTAAACTTGAATTTGATAACAACGCGGGTGTATTTAGCGGAACCCTAAATAATATTAAATTGGAGCGCGCTTATTGGGGCGTGCGCGCTATTGATGCAGACACCTTCACATTTGATATTGAAGCAGGGCGTCGCAGAATGTCCACAATGGCTGATTCCAAAGTGGAATTTAATAGCTTCTACGACGGTGTTTGGTTCAAATATGATCAGGGTTTTGATGCGATTGGCGATTACTTTTTACATGCAGGTGTATTCGTAATCAATGAAAACGCAGACCAATATGGGTATTTGGCAGAAACAGGGATTTATAATATCGGTGGCAGCGGAATGTATATGAAATATTCCGTTGTTGATTGGGATACGAAAAATTTTCATAACCGTGTCAGGCAGCATCGTTTTGACTTTATTGTTTCTCAGTTGATACTGGGATATAAATGGTATCCAGCAAAGATTCAAAAAATCTTCCAGTTTTATTTAGCAGGTCTATGGAATCACGCTGCGAAAAAGATCGAGCTTACAGGTCATAAGCGCGCTAATTGGGGTGCTTACGCGGGAGTTTCCATTGGGGAGCTCAAGAAGCAGGGAGACTGGGCATTTGATATCAACTACCAGGTTCTTGCAGCTCAATGTGTCCCTGATTTTGATTCTCAAGGGATTGGCCTTGGAAACGCGCCGAATAATGGATTTTATATGACTGATACTGATGGAAGGGGTCGACCTAATACGCGAGAGACTGCAGGAGGAAATGTCAATTTCCGCGGCTTTCAAATGACCTTCGATTATTTATTGACCAACCAGTTGATTTTCCAACAAAGTTGGCAACAAGCGATTACGTTGGATGATCATATCGGACCTTTTAGACGCTTTAAGCAGTACGAGATCGAGTTTATCTACGGATTCTAGAATCGATTCTGGAAGCGAAAAGCCCCCTTATCTTTCTAAGAAAAAGATAAGGGGGTTTTTGTGTTTTAGGTGCTTGAGCTTTCTTGTGGTCTTGGAGAAGAGATGGGTTTAAGGGCGTCTAAATCTTCAGCTGATAGTTGTGCATGGATGTGTTGCAGGAATTCAATTTGTGCTGGGCTTAATTCATTTACGGATGGGCAACTTCCAATCGTTTCAAACATCTCTCTGTGTTGGAGTACAGGTTCCATCCACTCTGGGGCTTCATAACTGAGATTATTTTTATCATTATCAAATGCGTGCTGTATGCTCTGCTGAATGGCATCTAAGGGGGAAAGCTGTTGCGCTTCCTCATGAAATGGGAGAACAACATGTTTTATGAATGCTCGAGGTGTTACAACGGTTTCATCTTTTGGCGTAAGCTTTAGATCATCTCTTTTTGTAAGGAAATATTTTTCCATTGCAGCATCAAAGGCCTCCAAAGAGTCTAGCGTCGTAGAGAGCTCAAGTCGTTTTATCAACTGTATTTCAACAGCGCGTGTTGTTTGGACTTGTTGGACCATTGTTTGAAGAACCTCTGGGCTTGCCATCCCTGCGCTGGAGATAGTAGGGATCTTATCTCGGCTCGTTGACACATCACTTAAGTTTTCTGACGAAGTTTCTGGGGCAGAGGTCGATGTAGAACTAATGGACGATTTTGATTTTTTTCTTAAGGATCGAGTCAGTTTTCCAAAGATGCCTTTAGTTTTTTTCTTTGTTTCTTGCCCCTGCAGGTCTGAGCTTGTTGAAGCTCCGCCTTGAGAGCTACTTCTTCTTGCTTTTTTCCCTTTAGAAATATGATCAGAGCTTGATGATGATGGAAGTTTGGTTGCTCCATCGGTTGAACTTGTTGGTGCTGTTGATGCTGCCATAATTTACCTCCCGTTTAACAAGTGTTTACATATTCTTAATGAAGAAGGTATTTATTTTCAACATTTTCCTTGCGAGTTTTGCGTAGAGCAGTAGGGTGTTTTATACCCAAACAACTTCAAAAGTTTGAGTTTGGGCTGCGCCAAAGCTCAAACTTTTGAAGTTGTTTGGGTTTAACGGATTTTATTAATTTGAAGCGTAAGCCAGGAGGAGCGGGGCAATTTACTGATGTTTAGTTGGAATAGCGAGTCGGGAGAGCGCTTAAAGATGTCTAGAAATTTGCTTTTTGTTGCTTGGGGTTCAAGTGAGAGTGATTGTTTGATTAAAATACAGGGGATTGCGCCTGCTTTTTGATAAGCTTTTGCAGCAGAAAGAAGGGATGAGGCTTCTTGGGTGTCTGGGATAAAATGGATCGAATAGAATATTCCTAAAAACCAATGCTTTCGTTTGGGTGTTGAGGTGGGGATGAGCAAGTGGATATTAGGGATGGATCCTAAGAGAAGCAACGCTTTTAACCAGGAGCTATTTTCTAAAAACAGAATCGGATTGCTTGCTTTTTGGATTTCAATGGTGCTGGGAGGATGAAACTTGGCTAAAGGTTGGAGTATTTTTTGAGAGAGGTACATCAGTGCAAGGTCTGAGAGTCGAGCTGTTAATAGGAAGGTAACAAGGATTGTAATGATTCCAACGACGGCAAAGCTTGCAGCAGCGGAAAGATCGAAGATTTCATTAAAGATATAAAGGCACAAGGAGGCAATTAGAACGCCAGCAAAGCTGAGGAAATTTGCTGCCGCAATTGTTTGTCCCCGTTTTTCATCAGCGCTATGGAGTTGAATGAAGGTGTCAAAGGGAACAATGAAGATCCCTCCGAGGATGCCAATAAAGACCAAGAACGCGATGACACAAGGCAAGCACGAGGAAAAGCTGTAAAGAAGGAAAAAGAAAAGGGACAGCCCAACTCCTGCTAAACAAGAAATCCCCAACTCAATCTGTTTGCGTGAGGCTTTTCCAGCAATTAGAGCTCCTAGGGCAATTCCCAATGAGGTTGCTAAAAAGAGGTAACCTCCTGAAACCTCGCTCAAATTAAGCGCATTAATGGCAAAAGGGATGATGTTGAGTTGAGTAAAAGCGCCTATGAAAAGAAAGAAGGCTGAGCCGAAAATCGCTGGGAGCATGTGTTTTTGTGTCCGGCATGCAACGAGCGTATGATAGATTTCGCGCACAAAGAAGACGCTCATTTTTTTTGAGGAACCTTGAGAGGGAGTGGGTTTTACAAAGAGAGAGCAAAAAAATCCTGCGGCGGCAACAGCTAAGCAAAATCCTGCGATGAGGGGGAAGTGGCGGTTTGTAATTTCTGTAAGAAATGATGCAAAGAAGGTTCCGATAATGATGGCAAGATAGGTAAATGAGGTGATTAGTCCATTGGCTTTGGAAACTTGGTTAGAAGGGACAAGTTCTGGAATGATGCCATACTTGGACGGGCCAAAGAGGGCGCTGTGAGTGGATAGCAGAAACAGGAGAGACAAGCAAAGCCAGGTGCTTTTAGTTCCAAAAGCAAAGATGGCAAGAATCATGATGCCGATTTCTGCAGTTTTCATGAGAACTAAGAGTTTTTGTTTGCTAAACTTATCGGCGAGAATTCCAGCGGAAGAGGAAAAGAGCAAAAATGGGATCACGTAAACAGCGCCTGTCGCAGATAAAATGGTACTTGCTTGTTCTTTTCCTAAGGAATCGATCAAGAGATAAGCGACTACAAATTTAAAGATGTTATCATTAATAACTCCAAAAAATTGAGTGGCATTCAACCAGAGGATTGAGCTGTTGTCTTTACGAGAAAATGAAGGGATCTTTCCAAAAAAACTTTTCAGGAATGAAGCCTTAGATTGTGGAGTTAATTTCATAAGCGACATATTGTTTTTTTTCTTTATGCTACCATGTTGAGGAATATACTGCATCCCCTTCAAAGTTGGGAAAATTTTTGCATCTTCACTCGTTCATTCGAAAACTAACAGCAAGCACTTTATTTACATAGGGAGTTGAATTCATTGCTTTGCTGTAGTACCCTACCGTCATAGGAGAGTGGTCATATGCGTTCATCAGAGTTGATTTCGAGTAATCGAATTGAGAGTCTGGCTGAGCGTCTCAGAGAGCGTTTGTTTAAAAAGGGATCCCGTCCGTTTGAGCGTAGAATGATTGTCGTTCCCAACGAAGAGCTCAAGGGGTATTTATTTCATTATTTTGCGCGCCAGCTGGATGTGGCAGCTGGAATGCATATCTTTACGTTACCGCAGAGTTTTGCTGAGCTGTATGGCGCTTCTTGCCGCACAAAACGGATCCCCTCTTTTTTGGAGTTGTCTCTCTTTTTGGAAGCGGTGATTGCCACAGATAGTGAAGGGACCTGTTCATTTCCAGATCTAGCTGAGTATGTTTCCGATTCCTCTTTCCGTTTAGGATCGCTTTGCGATCAATTGAGCCGCCTTTTTAGCCGGTATGGGTTGCATGGAAGCGATTTTTTACCCAAGTGGACCCAAGAAAAGGGGTGGCAGCAATGGTTATGGGATAAAACTTTTTCGAAGAACACTCCATGGACATATTCTGTGGAGCCAATCTTTTGTAATTGCCAAATACATGTGTTTGGGTTTTCGTTTTTACCAGCGGCTTATCGCTCTTTTTTTGAACAATTGGGCGCTTGCTTTTATCAATTTTCGCCGTGCGCTCAATTTTGGGAAGATCTCTCATCAGATCAAGAAAATTTACGGATGTTGCGTCGATTTGAAAGGCAAGGGGCTAGAATGGTTGATGTGGATGCGTGGAAGAGATTTGCTCCAGAGGCTCATCCCTTGTTGGCTAACTGGGGCAAACTTGGCAGAGAGTTGATGCGGCAGTTCGATTTAGATATGGAACAGTGTTTTATTGAACCGCAAGGAAATACTCTGCTCGCATCGATTCAAAAGGATGTGTTGCAGATGCAGGTGGTTCAGCGTCCCGATCTGATTGCAGATTCATCGATTCAGGTTCATTCTGCGCCGACGAAATTACGCGAGATTGAAGTGCTCTACAATACGTTATGTGATTTGATTCATAAAAATCCTGATCTTCTTCCTCGTGATATGCTGATTTTAAGTGCTGATATTACTGCATATGCTCCATTGATCCATATGGTGTTTGGATCTCAAGAGAGCCAATTGAGTTATAGTATTCAGGGATTGCAGGGAGGGGGACAGAATGATTTGATTCAAGCCTTTAAGCATCTTCTTAAGCTTTCACATTCCCATTTTGCTGTAGAGGAGGTGATGAAGCTGTTTGATTTTCGGTGCGTGATGCAGCGGTTGGGATTTGCAGTAGAAGAGGTAAGTCGTTTGAGGCGATGGGTAGCGCAGGCGCACATTCGATGGGGATGGGAAGGGGAGGAATCGGGAACCTGGATGGAAGGACTTGATCGATTGCTGCTCGGGCTTGCAATGGTGGTACCGGACGATCAAGGGGAGCTTTCTCTGTTCCCTTGTTCCGTCGTTGATTTGACTGAAATTGAGTTGTTAGAAAAATGGATGGAGGTGCTCCGTCTTCTCTACTTGGATCTGCAGCTCCTTTCTGATCCTGAACCAAGAGCGATAGGAGCGTGGCTAGCTTGCTTTCAAGAGTTTGGGGAAAGGTATCTGACTCAGACCGCTTCATCTGAGCCGTTTTTCTTGCAGCTCAAGCAACTTGAGAGTCAGCTTTCCTTCGTGGAACAGAAATGTTTTACTTTTGCAAGCATCCAGCGGATTGTGAGTCATCTCGAATCTTCAATGCGAACAACCTGTGCTGCTCCCCATTTAGAAAAAGTGACTTTTGCCTCGCTTGGAAAGGGATTGATACAACCTGCGCGCGTGATGTGGCTTTTAGGAATGGATGAGGTGAGTTTTCCAAGATCAGATCCTTCTTTGTCTCTGTGCGCGCTGAGTCAAAGTGGAAGCTGTGGGTATATACCCAAAGCAATTGATGAAGATCGGTACTCTTTTTTAAGTGCTTTGTGTTTGGCAACAGATCATTTCATCGTCAGTTATGAGCGCATGAGCGCAGAGGATCACAAGTCTCAAGGTCCGAGCGTTCTTGTCCAAGAGTTAGTTCAATGTGTGCAGCGGGATTATAGGATCGATCCCCAGGAGTTGACGGTTCACCATCCGAGTTTGTCTTTTGATTCAACTTATTTTGCAGGAACACCGGGAAAGCAGAGCTATATTCCTTCCCATTTCGCTGCAGCCCAATGTTATTATGGACCTCTCAAGCCCCTTGAGTCTTTTGCACCCTCTCCTCTTGCGCTTCCGGGGCCTGACAACCCTACGCTCTTCGAGCTTAAGAAGCTTAGTTTGTTAGCTCGAAATCCGATCCGGTTTTTTCTTCAGCAGACGCTTGGGATCTACATGCCTTTTGAGGAAGTAGAGCATGAGGAGTTTGTGGTGTCTCCCCTTTTAAAATCGCGCGTGCGTAAAAGGGCTTTACATGGAGGATTAGAGGAGTATGTGCGCGCTTTAAAGGCGCAAGGGGCGTTGCCTCTTAAAGCTTTTTATCCTGCTGCGCTGAACTATATTTTAGAAGAAGCTACAGCTGTTCAAATGTATTTACAGCGGCATCAATTGGACACAGAGCCTTTACTTACAGTTGAACTCTCCTTAGCGTGCAAAGAGCCGATTCTTCGATCTGAAGGACACTGGATTGTCCCTGCGTTAAGAGTTCCTTTAAAAGAGGGCAGAGAGGGTGTGATTGTGGGTAAATTAGATCACCTTTCTAAACAGGCCATTTTATTTGATGGAAAAGAAGGGTATGCGGATGCAGTGAAATATTGGCCCCAGTTTTTAATTTACCATAATCTTCCGCTGTTTTCCAATGAAGGCGAAAAGAAAGCGCTGTTTACAAGGCAAGGGAAGCTCAAAGTGGGAAGCCTTGAAGATCCGCTCAGAGAACTTGCGCATTATCTTGCGTATTATGAGCGAGCTTGCCAGGAATTTTCGTGGCTGATGCCCGATTGGGCAGAGTGTTTGCTCTGTGGCGACGAAGTGGAATTTGCGCAAGCTCTTAAAGGCGTTGGAGAGTCAAATGGGTCATTTTATGATGCGTATGTGTTGTGGTTAAAACGGCGTCAAGCTCTTCCCAACCCGGCAACAGTGTTATCTGCTTGGAAGGAAGATTTCCAGATGGTGTTTCATCCGATGCAGTCCCTTTGGAATTTAAAGATGAGGGGTCATGCGGAAGTTTGATATCCTTTCTCGAGATTTGAACATTTACGGCTCCCACTTTTTAGAGGCGTCTGCAGGAACGGGAAAAACATTTGCTATTGAACACTTGGTCATTCGCTTGTTGATTGAAGGAAAGAATCCCCTTCGGATTGATCAGATTTTAGTAGTGACTTTTACACGCGCTGCAACGCGCGAATTAAAGCAGCGGATTTGTGAATCACTGCATCAGACAGCTCATCGGTTTGAGGAACTCCCCTACCTCAAAGCTATTGTGGAGCTGGGAGAGGCTGCTGTTTTAGAAGCAAAACAGAGGCTTGCAGACGCTCTTGTCTGCTTTGATCAATGCCAAATTTTTACTGTGCACGGATTTTGCCATCGGATGCTTAGTGAGTGTGCCTTTGAAGCGCAAGTTGGGTTTGATCTGGCAGGTCCAGATGAAGGGGCCCATCGCACACTTGTCCAGGACACGATGCTTCATTGTTTGCGCACAGGACTTGAGTTTCCTAAGTATAGTTCCATGCAATTGTATGGGGTGCTCAAGAAACATCTGTGGAAAATGGGAAGGTGTGTCAAAGCCATTAAGCGGACGTTGAATCGCAATCGCAACATCACTGCATTTCCATCTTTTTTCGAGGTTCATGAGCGTATTCAACATGTGCTGGCTCTCTTGGGTAAAGTTGATTTCGATCAGTGGTTGGAAGATTTTTTTGCATTGCGCGGTTGTTACAAAGAGATGAAGGGATCTGTTAACGAAGAGCAGGCTGCTATTTTAGGAAGATGGCTCCAACTTGGGAGCTGTTCATTGGAAGAGCTCGATCACTTTCTCATCCAGGAAGAGCTCTTTTTGGAAAAAATGGTTCCTGAGAATCTGATGAAACGGGCAAAAGTTCCAGAATCGTGTCAGTTGAATTATCCTTCTCTCATCTCTGAGCTGCAAACGCACTTACTTCCCCTGTTGCACATCGCCCAAGACAGGGGAAAAACATTTTTAAGGATTGCCCAGGATTGCAGGGAAGCGTGTCAAAAAACTCTAGTTCAATCAGAGGCGTTTTCTCCAGATGCGCTGTTAGAAAAAATGAGAGATGCTCTTAAAACTCCTTCCTTTGTTGCCAGAATACGGGGAAAATACCGCGCTGCAATCGTCGATGAATTTCAAGATACAGATCCTTTGCAGTGGGAAATTTTTCAGAAGCTTTTTTTAGGGCACACGGATGTTTTTTGTCTTGTTGGCGATCCTAAGCAATCGATCTATGCGTTTCGCAATGCGGATGTCTATACCTATCTTGCTGCTGCAGAGGCCCTCGGAGAAGAGAGCCGAGCCTATTTAGATACTAATTTTCGTTCGAGCGCTCCCCTTGTTGGAGCGCTCAACCGCCTCTTTGCTACAGGCAGCAGCCAGAGCTGGATGCGATTGCCCGCTAAGGGAATTTCGTTGCCAGTTCCTTCTGTTAAAACGACTAAACTTCCAGAAGCACAAGGGAGCATCCATTTCCTTCTTGCGGAAGCAGCTGCCACACCACTAACGAGAAAATGGCCCCAAGAAGCGCTCTTTTACGAGTGTTACTTCCCAATGATTGCGCACGAAATTGTAACCCTTAAGGAATCTGAAGGGATCCCTTGGGAAGAGATCGTTATCCTTGTTTCTGATCGGTATCAAGCGCGGCAGGTCTTTGACTATTTAAAGAAGAACCAGATTCCTGCGTGTGTGAAACGGGGCGGCGCATTGACCGACACCCCTGCTTATCATGCTCTCAAAGAACTTCTTGAAGCGGTTCTTTCTCCTACAGATGTGGGCAAGCTCAAACGCCTGCTTGCAGGCCCTTTGATTGGGTGGACAGCTGAACAGGTTTTGGGAGACTCTCTCCTTGTGGCAAAGGCTCAGCTTATGGAATTGCATGAACTTTTGCACGAGCGAGGATTTGCCTTCTTTTTCCAAGCGTTTATGAAACAGATGCAAGTGGATCAAACTCTTCTTCAGGCTAAAGAGCTTTCTTTGTATGCAGATTTAAGGCAGCTTGGCTCAATCTTAATTGAGCAAGAACTTACAGCTAAACTCTCAAAACAAGGCTTGCTTCAATTTTTGGAAGAGTTGCAAACGTTAGATTCTGAAGAAGAGAATTGGCTCAAGATTCGCGCTTCTGAAGAACAGGGAAGCATTGCGATCATGACAACCCATTTAAGCAAAGGGCTTGAATTTGACACCGTTTTTGCTTTGGGAAGTGTAGTCCGGCAAGGTCCTAAAGATCAGATTGTACTTACTGAAAACGGAGGCTCCCGTATTGCTCTTCTGGATCATGCAGATGCTGCGTGTAGATTAGCTTTGGAGGAGGCGGATGCTGAAAAGTTGCGTCAATTTTATGTCGCGTTAACACGCGCAAAAACCCGCGTGGTGGTTCCTCTTGCCTTCAATACAGGGTATCGAAATGGATTAAAGCTCGGTCATGCTTCTGCATGCGAGCTTTTTTGCGCCCAGTTCGTGAATCCTGAGGGGTCTTATGAAGAGCGGTATGAGACGATCCGCCAGTTGAGGCGCGATCAGCTCTGCACTCTTTTAGATGGGATGAAAGAAGAGGCGTCCATCCGCTACAGCGTCATCGAGCCTGGAATGACCTTAAACTCACTTGCAACTGAGCCGTCTGTTCCCGTTCTGAACCCGCCTCCTGTCTTTATTCCTTCGGGCAGGCTTGAATATCTCCGCTCTTTTACTTCTTTGGCGCAGAAAAGTGAAAGCGACAGGGAGGTGTTGCCGCAAGAACTTTCATTGTTTCCAACGCCTCATACCCTGCCATTGGGAGCAGATACTGGGATCCTATTTCATGCGTTGATTGAAAAAGTTCTTCGTGCAGAACTGCATTTTCCATATCAGTCGCAAAAGGTTGCGGAACTTGTGCAGCAGGAGGTCAAAGATGGCCCTTTGAAAGAGTGGGGAGAAGTGCTCTTTCAAATGATCCATGCGGCGCTACATAGTCCATTGGGCTCTTTTACACTTCGAGATATTCCTCCAGATCAGATGCTCCAAGAAATGGAGTTTGCGTATCCCATATCTGATGGAATGATGAAGGGGTTTGCTGATCTTGTGTTTGAGTGGGACGGAAAGTATTACTTGCTTGATTGGAAAACAAATTACCTGGGGCCGACCGATCGGGAGTACAAAAAAGAACATCTCATCTCGTGCATGAAAGCAAATGATTATGAGACCCAAGCATCCATCTATGCAGAAGCATTGCGACGCTATGTAAAGCTGTTTGACACACGTCCTTTTGAAGCTTGTTTTGGCGGCGCATTGTATGTATTTGTGCGCGGTAATGCTGTGCTGCATTTCATTCCAAAAGGGTTTACAACATGATGAAAACTTTTGTAACAGCTGGCATATTTACTTCTCTTGATCAGATCTTTGCTGAAAGGCTTTTGCACCGAACAGGGCAGAAAGAGGGTGCTTGTGTGGTTGTGTTAGCTACCCTTATGGCTCTTTCGAGAAGAGGGCATGTTTGTGTTGAGTTAAATGAGCAGCAGCTCATGCCTTTGTGCGCGTCAGCGCCTCATCTCGCAAGCGAATTACTTGAGTTGTGTAGGCAGGGAGCGCATGCGCTGCCCTTAGCATTGATTGCAGATGTGATAGAAGGGGACATGATACCCCTTAAACCCATCTGCCGTTATGGGGAGCTGTATTATCTTCAAAAAAATTGGGTCTACGAATCTCAAGTGGTCTTCCATTTGAACCGCCTTAGGAATGAGCCTCTTGCAACTGAATATGATACAGAGGTGCTACATGAAGCCTTAAATTCTGAGCAAAGGCAAGCGGTCCTCTTAGGGATGCGCTCACCGCTTTCTTTGATTACAGGCGGTCCTGGAACTGGTAAAACCTTTACGGCAGCGCATCTCGTGCGCGCGTGTATGCACTCCCTGCCTCTTGCCGAGCGGAGCCATTTCCGCGTGATTCTCGCAGCTCCCACGGGAAAAGCGGTTGCGCATCTGGAATCTAATCTGTTGAAATTGCTTTCCGACATTCCCCTGACGCATCTTAGAGTCGGAACATTGCATGCACTCCTTGAGGTCAGGGCAGATCCTCTGCAGGAACAAGAACCCCCTGCGTTAAGCGCTGATTTAATCCTCGTCGATGAGTGTTCGATGATTGATGCACCCTTGTTTGCGCGTCTTCTCTCGGCTGTATTGAGAGGAAGCCGCCTCGTGTTGATTGGCGATCCAGATCAACTTCCTCCTGTGGAAGCTGGAAGTTTTTTTGCCGATTTGATCGCATCTCAAGCATGTGTAGTCACGCAATTGCGCGCGTCATTGCGCATGGAGGGTCAGGGGATGTTGCATCTCGCCTCGTTGATTCAGAGGGGGGATGCAGCAGCTGTAACAGCGGCGTTGAGAGAAGGCGGGGCAGGAGTTGAATGGAAGGATCTCAAGGTCGGCGCTGAAAGTGCAGCTCAATTTTCCTCTCTGCTGCGCGCATGCGTCCACGACAAGTTTCCCCAGCCGAGTTTAAAGGAGCCTGATCCTCGAAACTTGATGGCGCTAGGAGAAGAATTTCGCCTTCTTTCGTGCATGCGACAAGGACCCTATGGAGTGGATGCAATCAACCAGATGCTATTTCAGCATTATGTAGGTGCTTGCCAGGTATCGTCTGAAATCATGTGGCTTGCTGTTCCAATCATGGTGACACGCAATGATGGAACAACGCAGCTTTCCAATGGGGACACTGGATGGCTAATCAAGCGGATCTGTCCAAGAGAACGGGTGAGGAAAGTATCTTCAGGGGAATTTGCGTTTTTTCCTGATTCAGAAACGGGGATGCGTCAGATTGCCGCATTGGCGCTGCCTTCTTTTGAATATGCTTATTGCTTATCTGTCCACAAGAGTCAGGGAAGCGAGTATCATGAAGTTCTGCTCTTAGTTCCACCTGGATCGGAGGTTTTTGGAAGGGAAGTGCTTTACACTGCTGTAACCCGTGCGCGCAGGCGCGTCATTTGGGACGGCCCTGCGCACGTGATGGAAGCTTGCGTGCGCGCAAGCTCCCGAAAAACCTCAGGAATTAATCATCGGATTTCCCAGAATTGGGATCTTCCTTCACAGCAATCTCAAGCAATGTTGCATTAATTTGCTCCAAAATGTTGAGGCTCTTCTCTGGTTCGACGGCATAATTCGCCTCACCCCAGTCCATTTGATCATCAAGGGTTCCTTCAATTCCACATTCTTCTGCAAGAAGGGCATAGAATTCATCCGCTGCCGCTTCAGTTACAAAGCTACTTAATTTTGAATCATCGAAGTCCTTAAGATCTTCTATTGCTTGTTTAACGCCTTCGCGCTGTCCCTTAAAGGCATCTACTAAAAGATCTGGTAGACTGCGGCTAAAGTAATACTCAAAAGCGTTTACAGTTCTAGGTGGTGACGAGGAAGCGCCTATTTGGGGTTCATCATCGTCGGTAGGATCCATGCTTGCTCCCGCATCAACAGCGGCACTAACGTCACTTTCATCGCTTCCAGAGGCTTCACCTGATTCTTCAGATTCTTCAGGTGAGGCGACCTCTCTATGATCAGACTCAACTTCAGACGAGTTTGGGATCAGGGGATCGCTGATTAAGGCTTTGTCATTAACAAAAACGGGAGGGGAAGAAGGCAAAGCTAGCAATGAAACCTCCTCCTCTTCTTCATCTAATTGTGCAACGCGCTCGGCGGGCTTTGAAAATCCAACGGGATAGAGTCCCTCTGGTAGTTCCAGTCTACGCGATAAGGGGTTAAGAGCATGATCCAAATAAATTTTGACGTCTTTGTTGGTGAGTTTAAATTGCCTTTCAAAAATGGAATAAGCTGTTGGATGGAGTTCCTCTTGAGATGAAGCCAATTGTGCGCGGATTTCGTGATGGAGCGTTTTATAATTGCTAGCCAATTCAAAAATCACTGATAGCTTTTCTTGAGCTTCTGCAGAGAGCTGATCTAATTTCATGGTGTCGGAAGGTGCGCTATCCGCAATTAATCGATTTCCTTCTCGAATCAAATTCCCCACGATCTCAGTGCCTGTTGTGTTCATAACGGTCCCTTTAAGGACGCCCCACCTTGTTGCAAGTGTGTTCAGTTGCGTTGTCATTTTTTCGGTGCTGTGCGATAGCCCTGATGTTGGTGCCATAAGGTCTCCTCTGTATGTGTTGAGCTGGTCCATTAGATGCCGAACTGGCATCAATGTAAAGCTTTTAATTGTCAGCAATTCTTCACAGAGATGAAAATGATGTCAATTTGAAAAGGGTTTTCCGACTATTAAAATCGTTGTTGATTACTTGGTGGAATTTTTTATGGTTTTGTGGATTGTATAAATCTTGATTGTCCAAAAAGAAGCTTTACGCCTACACTTTTTACAGACAGCTAACATCATTTCTCAAATGGAGCATACCTGATGCGTATTCTATTGACACTGATCGCTCTTATCCACACCATAAATGCCTTTTGCTCTCCGTTTGGAATTCGGGAAGATGACGAGGTTTTAAGAGGGAAACTGGATAATGGACTTGAATATTACATTCGTGAAAACCCGTATCCTGAAGGAAAAGTATCGCTTCGCCTTGTTGTTAAAGTGGGCTCGAATCATGAGCAGGAACACGAAAAAGGGATTGCGCATTTCATTGAGCACCTCGTGTTTCGAGGATCGCAGCACTTTCGGGATGGGGAGGTGGAAACTTACTTGGAATCCCTTGGCGCCTGGAGTGGTGCGGACACGAATGCATACACCTCATTTGATCACACCGTGTTTTGGCTCGATATCCCCCTTGAAAAGAGGAATTCTTTACAGACAGCGCTGACCATTTTATCTGATTTTGCCTCCACGGCACTTCTTGCTGATGAAGTGATTGAAAAAGAACGAGAGGTCGTGCTCGACGAACTTTATCAAGCATTTTCATCCCCCTATCATCGCTTTGAGCGAACACTGGTTTCGACACTTCTTCCTGATTCTCTTTATGCGCGCAATTCCCCGGGCGGGTCTTTAGAGGTGGTGCAGACTGTTTCTCCTGAAACGCTGCGTTCATTTTATAAGCGCTGGTACCGTCCTGACCGGATGGCGATTGTCGCCGTCGGTGATGTAGATCAGCAAGAGATGGTTCGGATGATCAAGCGCTCCTTTGGCTCTCTTGTCTGTCCGAAAGAAGGAGTTAAAGTTGAAACGCCTCCGTTGTATTACTTGGATGGTTCCTTAGCCACTGTTCTTTATGATCCAGAATATGAGGGAACGCAAGTTGATCTCTTTTCTATTCAACATTTACAGGACCATCAAGGGTTATTTGAAGATCCATACAAAGAGGGATTTTACGCGTATGCATGTACGCGGCTGTTTGAAGAGAGGCTTAAGAAAGTGGAAGAGGCTGAAATTGTGTTCTTAAACACATATGTGGAAGAGGCTCATTGGCACGGCAATACGGAGCTGTTCTATGTTGAGGCAGACCTCTTTGAAGAGCGTTTCCAAGAGGGGTTGCATACATTGCATTATGAGATGCAAAAAGTCATTCAGCATGGATTTTTAAATTCTGAATGGGAGCGGCTCTCTCGACAGCTCGAGGCTGATTTCGAAGGAGAGCTCGATGGAGGGGCCATCAGTGATCATTCCACTCATGCTTCGCGCTGTGTCGACCATTTCCTTCAACAACGGATGCTCTCCCATTACCCGTCAGTCTTGGAGAAATTTTTGGAGCTCACACAAGAGACAACGGTCGATGAGTTAAACCAGTATCTCCCCTATTTTCATTTAGGAAACCCATTGAAAATTTTTCTTCTGACTTCTTCAACTGGGGTCAGAGATCAGATTACGGATGATCAGTTGTTTGCTCTTTTCCATCAAAATTGTGAGACCCTTCCTTCTGAAGATGAGGAGCTGGAAGTATTATTTGAAGTGATTCCACAATTTCCTCGAGGATGGATCTCTGATCGGCAAGAGTTTCCTGACATCGAGACGTCAGTTTTGACTCTGAGCAATGGAATTAAGCTCATTTTGAAAAAAAATGAAGCTGCATGGGGAGAGCTCCATCTTTCTGCATTGGCCCAGGGAGGGATCCTCTCGTTGCCTCAAGAGCAGTGCCATTCTGCACAGCTTGCAGTTGAATATGGGATCTACTCTGGGCTTCAAGGCCTTTCTTATCGAGAGCTTTCACGTGCATTGGAAGAAAGAGGAGTGTATTGGAATGCGGAGATCAGTGAGAATACGCGCTCTTTTCATCTGAATGCAGATAGCTGTAGTTTGGAAGAATCGTTTCAGTTGATTCATGCCTTTTTTGGCTCTCCTCATTTCGATCCTATTAAATGGGATCATCTCACAGCCCGTGTTCAAGAATATTTGAAACAGATGGCGAAAGATCCTGAATTTCAATTCATGAACTACGTGCTTAAGACCAACACGCAACAGCATTATTATTTTCAGCCCTTAGATTTGAGCTGTGCACATGAAGCAGACGCGCGCTTCATTTGTGAGCAGAGCTTTGCGCGCCCGCAGGAATTCATCTTTGCAATCGTTGGAGATTATGATGAAGCGGAAGTGGAAGAGCTTGCAGAAATCTATCTCGCTTCCCTACCAAGCACAGGGCAAAGTCCTTTTTCTCGCCACAGGGTTAAAGAACTGTTTCCCGAGGAAGTGATGATCCAGGAGTTTAAGGCAGGTCATAAACCTTATGCGACTAACGTGGTCACCATTCCATTTTCTTATCGGGAGTACTTAAGAGAATTTGGAAATTCCAGTGCAATGCAGGCGGTAACAAAGATTTTAAATCAAAGGCTGTGGGAGCAGTTGCGCAACCAACTTGGAAAAACCTATGGAGTCTCGGTCGATTATGGCTCCTTGTTTTATCCTGATGCGAGCAATAGCTTTGTGCAAATCCATTTTACGTGTCAGCCTCAGCACAGGCAAGTGATGTTCAATGCGCTGTTTGCAGAGATTGAGCGGTTAAAAACGACGCCTCCTTCGTTGAGGGAAGTGGAAACCATCAAGGCATTGCTCTTAAGCAAACACCGGCAGGGAGTTCAGCATAATGACTATTGGGCGGCATTGTTGCTTGCAGCTCAAAGTCGCAACCTTCCTTTTCATCAGATGCTTGGGTTTGAAGAATGGGTGAGAGCTTTGAATCCAGATATGCTGCTCGAGGCTGCGCGCTGGCTCTTTAGCAGTCCTTACCATTCAGTGATCTCTCATCTCCCTGAAGATTAGTGGGGAAATAAAAAACCTCAGCGGAAGCTGAGGTTTTTTTGAAATCAGAAAATCAACAGGATATTAGGATAGAGAGGATAAAAAAACATCCTGTCTATCCTAATATCCTGTTATTTCTCTTTAGAACTTATGCTCTTGCAGCCTGAGCTAGTTTTGTAATGCGCGCTTTAACGCGGCTAGCTTTGTTGAGCTTATAGATGCCGGTTTTGACGCCTTTGTCCATGAGGCTGTATACAGTGTTTAAGTTTGTGCCAATAAGTTCCGCTTGCTTTTTACTGATCGCATCTTTGAGAGAACGCATTGCAGTGTTCACTTTTGCTTTGTAAGCACTATTGCGCAGATTTAAACGAGCGCTCTGCAGGTTTCTTTTTAATGCTGTTGGCATTTTGACTTTTTTGGAGTCTGCTTTTTTTGGGTCAGCCATAAGTTAAACTCTTCCTTAGAATTTCAGATGAGTGCTAGTATACGTACACAGGGATAATTCGTCAAAACTCAAAAAAAATGTTATCAGTATTTCGTCGCATCTTAGTTTGTTTGACAGCCGCGATCGCGCTTTGGTACACAGGCCGGCTTTTTCACCTTTTGCTAGATTATTGGAAATTGAGCGCTTCCGTTCCTGCGCTCGTCACGGAGTGGAAGGTGCAAGAAATTTCTGGATCTCAGTACGGGGTGGAAGCGCATTATGAATACGAAATCGGAGGGATACGGTATGTGGGAAACACGCTGTTTGATGCGCCGACTTATCTAAACGATTATGCTGCAACAGCAGCTTTGGATCAGTGGAAACAGCATGCTTGGCACGCATGGGTGCAGCCCTCTTACCCGCAACATTCTTCGTTACAGCGGAAGTTTCCGGCAAAGCCGCTCGTTCATGCGCTCATCACTTTGTTTGTGTTTTTTTATTTTATGTTTGCGCTCAATTTTTTTAATAAAGTTTCCAGAAGTCGTAAATAGCTGTATTTGATGGTTTTTAGCACCTCAAGTCGAGGCTTGGGTCTTGCCTCTATGCGCTTCTGAAGCTGTTCCATCTGCTTGGGATCCTTGGCCAACCTGTCTAACAAATCCCCTGTAAAATTCAGCTTCCAGTGCGCAAACTTTTCTTTGAAAACAGAGGGGTATTGACCGTGGTTCAAGATCTGAGGCTGATCTAAATAAACGGGTAGCCGGGGACCTTTTATTGAGCGCACCGCTTGATGACAGATGTCAAATTGATCATAGATGATCCCCTCTCCTTGGGGAGATAAGTTGGTAAAATAGCAGGTGGAGGTGCGCAGGTGCCATTCGGCCGCCGATAGCCTTTTTCTATTAAATCTTTTGTCATGTAGGATCCACACAACCTCATATCCCTGTGAGCGATAATCTCGGTTGCGGTGTTCAGCTTCTTCTTGAGAGATAGGGGAGCATTGAATTTCAAAAACAATTTGCTTGGGTTCCCAGCAAAGATCTGCAATCCGTCCAATGGCAGGAAAGGGGCGTTCCATGCAGCTTTCTCCTTCTGGGAGAAGATGGAAGAGTTTAAGTTGGGCTTGTAAATGTTCTGGGCTTTTTTTGTGTTGGGTGCAGGTGGGATTTGTGTGAACATGGTAAAAATGGGGTTGCCTGTGAGGCCCGCTGCGCGCGCGGATGAGTGATCCGCATTCGGGACAGCTGTAGTCTCTGTGCTTTTCTGCCTGCGCAGCTCCGACAGGGTGGCATTGATCCCAACCAAAATATTGCATGCAACGAGATTACAAATTAAAGCAAATGATTTCCAAATAATTGTTGATGCTCTATAACAGTGGCAGTGGGAAAGACTTGACAATAAGCGATTTTCCCCTCACAATCTCTCTAGTTAGATCGAATCTTTGGGTAACATGGCAAAAACTCCGTTTAATACTGTATTCAGTCAGCAGCATCAACAAAAAGTAGAAGAGCTCGTGGCGATTGCCAAAGAGCAAGGGTACATCACATACGAAGAGATCAACGAAGTCTTGCCGATGACGTTTGATTCTGCAGAGCAGATTGACCAGGTCTTGATTTTCTTAAGTGGGATGGATATTCAGGTCTTGAACCTGGCTGAAGTTGAAAGGCAGAAAGAGAGAAAGAAGGAAGCAAAAGAACTTGAAGGGGTCGTCAAGCGCCCGGAAGGTGCTTCCGATGATCCTGTTCGAATGTATCTTAAAGAGATGGGGTCTGTTCCTCTTCTTACGCGTGAACAAGAAGTTGAAATCTCTAAGCGGATCGAAAAAGCTCAGATTCAAATTGAAAAAATTATTATGCGCTTTCGTTTTTCGAGTCGTGAAGCGATTTCGATTGCCAACTCTCTAATTACAGGCAAAGAGCGATTCGATAAAATTATCTCTGAGAAAGAGATTGCCGACAAATCCCTCTATATCAGCATGCTTCCGAAGTTGTGTTCTCTGTTGCGTTATGAAGATGATATTTTGGATAAACTGTTGCGCGATCTGTATCATCCTGATGTGAAGAAAGCGGATAAGATCAAAATTCAAGATGATATTGAAAAATGTCGGATCCGAACGCAGGCTTATTTGCGTCAGATGCATTGCAGGCATAACATCATTGATGACTTTGGGGAAGTGATTCTCAATTCTTACAATCGATTCCTCGTGTTAGAAAAAGAGATGCAGGAGCTCATTCCAAGGGCTGAAAAAAATAAATTTGCTGCCCAAAAGCTTTTGGCTGTTAAACGAAAATTGAATAAGCGAGAGCTTGCTGCTGGAAGAATTCTCGATGAGTTTAAAAAAGATGTCCGCATGCTCTATCGTTGGATGGATAAAAGCCAGGAAGCAAAGCGCGAGATGGTTGAATCTAATCTACGTTTGGTTATTTCGATTGCAAAGAAGTATACGAACCGAGGCTTGTCTTTTCTTGATTTGATTCAAGAAGGGAATATGGGTTTGATGAAAGCGGTTGAGAAGTTCGAATACCGCAGAGGTTATAAGTTCTCAACGTATGCGACGTGGTGGATTCGTCAAGCAGTGACGCGCGCAATCGCCGATCAGGCTCGGACGATCCGCATTCCTGTCCACATGATTGAAACGATCAATAAAGTCTTGCGCGGGGCGAAAAAGCTCATGATGGAGACGGGTCGTGAACCGACCCCTGAAGAGCTTGCCAATGAGCTTGGATTGACACCGGAGCGTGTGCGTGAGATTTATAAGATTGCGCAGCATCCGATCTCGCTTCAGGCTGAAGTGGGCGATAGCGGTGAGAGCCAGTTTGGGGACTTCCTTGAAGATACTGGGATTGAATCTCCTGCAGAGGCAACTGGCTATGCGATCTTGAAGGACAAGATGGGAGAGGTTCTCTCGACACTGACTGATCGAGAGCGCACTGTCTTAATTGAGCGATTTGGTTTGCTTGATGGCAAACCGAAAACTCTCGAAGAAGTGGGCGTGCGGTTTAAAGTGACGCGAGAGCGTGTCCGTCAAATCGAGGCAAAGGCTCTGCGTAAAATGCGCCATCCGACACGATCTAAGCAGTTGCAAGCGTTTCTCGATCTCCTTGAAGGGGAGTAGTCTAAAGACGAGGTTGCCAGTGTCTACAAGCTCCGCTAAAGAGCAATTGCTCGATCTGATTTTTTCTCAAACGGGTTTGCTTGGCAAATTCCTTAAAGCTTTCGAGGAGCGAAGTGGTCAAAAAGAGATGGCCCGCCAAATCCTCGATGCATATGAGGGAGAAAAGATCGCATTAATCGAAGCGGGAACAGGAATTGGCAAGAGCCTTGCTTATCTCGTTCCTGCTGTCTATTGGGCATTGAAGCATCAAGAAAAAACGGTTATTTCCACGCATACAATTGCGTTGCAAGAGCAGCTCATCCGCAAAGATATTCCGTTCATTTTAAAAACGATGGATGTCGATCTAAAGGCTGTTCTTGTTAAAGGGATGGGCAACTATCTGTGCTTGCGCAAGCTGCATGAATTAGATAGTCAACCCCTCTTGTTTTCCTCCGAAGAGAGCCGTGAAATCCAAGCAATCGAACAGTGGAGCTCATCTAGCAAAGAGGGCTCGCGCTCTGAAATTAAGTTTTCTCTTACGCCTGGAACATGGGAGAAGGTCGCTGCCGAATCGGATGCTTGCAACCATGTCCATTGTCCCCATTACAAGGAGTGTTTCTTTTTTCGTGCGCGTAAAGAGGCCGAAGACGCTCAAATTCTCGTTGTCAATCACCATTTATTGATGGCCGATATTAATGCCAAGCGAAGCCAAGATTACAGAGAAGAAAAAGCGATTATCCCTTCTTTTAATCGAGCAGTGATCGACGAGGCGCACCATCTTGAGCAGATTGCATTAGAGAGTTTTGCTGTGAGCATCGATCGGATGAACGTGAGTCGATTGCTCGCGAAAGTTTATTCAGAAATGCATCCTGAGCGGAGCCGTCTTTTTTTGATTCGCAAAGAGTTTACTGTGATCCCTCCCAAACTTCAGCATCAATTAGAGACTGACTTGCCGGTTTTAAAAAAAGAATGTGCGGCAGCCTCAGAGGCCGCCTTTGCAGCCTTTACGCATTTTATGGAAACGGAGCTCGAAGAGAACATCTCAATTGGAAGGGAATGGAAAAAGAAACTTTCCATTGAAATGACAGAGCACCCCTACTGGATCGGTCCTCTCAAAACCTCCTTTTTAACTTTAGCGGAGCTTTTAACGCGCTTTGCTCAAGCGCTTTTAGGATTGGAAAGCGAGTTTGAAGCATACAAAGGGACAAAGTATCAAGAGCCTTTGGCAAATCATTCGATAGAGCTTCGCTCCTTGGCAATGCGGCTAGAACAGCAAGCGGAATCCATTACACAGTTTTTTTCAATTGAAAGAGAGACGGAGCGGGTCAGATGGATAGAAATTAATCACACCAATGTCACCTTAGTTGATGCTACTCTCGATGTGTCCGCTCTGTTGCAAGAGCACCTTTTTGGAAGAGCCCGCTCGCTTTCTTTGTGTAGTGCAACCCTCGCAACAAATCGGGATTTTGCTTTTGTTAAAGAGCGCTTAGGGCTCTTAAAAGAAAATGATTTAAGTGAACAGATTTACGATTCTCCATTTGATTATGCTGCGCGCTCGCTGTTAGTGGTGCCAACGGATATGCCCGATCCAACAGATCCTCAATTTAATCGAGCCGTCTATGCAGCTGTGTCTCAAGCAATAGAGGCTAGTAGAGGCAATGCCTTTGTGTTGTTTACTTCCTATGACATGCTGCAGCAGTGTTATGAACAGATTGCAGAATCGCCGTTATCTAGGCGATTTTCCCTTCTTAAGCAAGGGCAAATTTCGCGCACGCTTCTTCTCGATCAGTTTAAGCACACTGAAGGCAGCGTCTTATTTGCAACGAGCTCTTTTTGGGAAGGGGTGGATGTTCCTGGAGAGGCGCTTCGCTGTGTGATTATCGTCAAATTGCCGTTTCAAGTGCCAACGGAGCCGTTAATTCAAGCTTGCAGCGAGCGGATGGAAAGGGAGGGAAAAAATCCTTTTTATGATTTTGCCATTCCTCAGGCTGTGATCAAATTCAAACAAGGCTTTGGGCGGCTGATTCGTACAAAACATGATCGGGGATGTATTGTGTGCCTCGACAATCGACTTATTAAAAAGGGGTACGGTAAGGTCTTTTTAAATAGTCTGCCTCCTTGTCGCACAAGCTTTGTCCCGCAGGACAAAGCTTGGAAGGAGATGAGCGCTTTTTATGCTCAAACAACTTGAGCTAGTAGTCTTTAAACAAAGTTCTTGCAGCTATTTTTGCGTCAAAGTCCCGGGGT
>CAYWSY010000003.1:6283-48364 GCA_964461105.1 uncultured bacterium | reverse complement strand
TATAGACGAAGGGTCTTTACAAAACAGATTTTGGAAGAATTGAAACCAATCTTTACTGATGTTTGCTCAAATTTTGAGGCAGATTTAGTTGAATTTGAGGGAGAACATGACCATGTCCATCTTCTCATCAACTATCCTCCTAAAGTTGCCATCTCAAAGTTGGTAAATAGTTTGAAAGGAGTTTCTTCTCGTCTCATTAGAAAAAAACGATATCCGAGCATTCAACATGCTTTATGGGGAGGCTGTCTTTGGTCTCCAAGTTATTTTGCTGGATCATGTGGAGGAGCAACAATTGCTGTGATTCGACAATATATCGAGCAGCAACAATCCCCTCAGACTTAAATGGCGCGATTCATCTCGGCCCTAAAGGACCGAGTTTTCTCGCGTCCGCTGATAAAATCGCCTGCAGCATTCAGCTGCGGCAGTGTATCTGTTGACATAATACAATTCTCCTATAAGTCTATTTATTTTAAAAAAAATCTAATGAATGTGGGTAAAATAATTAGTTAGTAGGCGCGCGGAGCGCCTTCCGTGACTTAAGGGATTGCTTAAAAGAAATTAGGGCAAGACTGAACGACAGGTCCATTTGGGCCTGAGAAGGCTGAAAAAGGAAAATAAAGGGTGTTCCTTCTGTGTTCATGACAAACATTTTACTAGAAGGGCTTGATTCTGACAACTAAATTAAAAATTTTACATAATTATTAAATGACAATAACTTAACTTTTAACTCCTTTTTGAAATGCTGCTCTCCAATGCTTCAGTTGCTCCGGCGTAACCCCTAAGCCAATCAAACGACTTTCATCTATCTGTTCCAAATCTTCTAAAACATCTTCCTCAAAGGCCGCTTGAAATGCCTTAGGGACATTCCTCAGCACCTCGGCTGCCACAAACCTTCTCATTTCTTTGCCAATAAAAACCTGTAAAATGACGTCCCTTACGATGTTCCTCCGCTCCCGCCGATAACGCACACGCACCTCATCAAAACCCATTGCCTTCACCGTCGAGTCATAAGCCGCACAGGTGCGTAAATAGGAGTAAACATATAGATCCACAAGTGGAAGCACATTCTGCAATTCATAAATTGCAATCATCGCCGACATATAGTCTTCAACACTGACATCACTAAATGCGAGTGGTACAAGATTTCCTCGAATCAGCGCTATATTGGCTGATAATCGAGCTGTCCGTTTATTTACATCTGTAAAAGCTTGCAAATAGCTAATATGAATCAGCAAAAAAATACTCTGCTCATAAGGATCTCTAATCTGCGCTGCTTTGTTAGCGATTTTCTCTAGCTGTAGCTCCAATCTTCTTGGATCTTCGAATGGGATATACGTTGATCCTCCAATACGCACACCATGCTTTCGGACCTTGCCTGATTCCGCTGCTTCCACAAGCCCATCCGATAATAGAAAATGTAACGTACATATGACATTTCGGCTGACCTCGATTTTTGACGCGTTTTCAACAAGATAACGAATAGCTTCCTTATGATTAAGAATCATTGCCTTCTCTTCATCTAACTTTCCTTCAGCGGTATCACCGTGAAGCAACAAACGTTCAGTGTCTAATAAGGAGTATGTGTTCCCTTCCAAACGCGATGAATTATATGAAAGATCAATGATCAACCTATTGAAAATTTGATGGGCATAAGTACCTGCAGGATCCTGATCATGAGCTCGCTCGCCTGATATCCGAAGCTGTCGTCGCAATGTCTCCGATAAATAATAGCTTGAATTAGGCCGATAACGATCAAACCAATCGTCGGCATAAGCAATTGGCAGCCGTTCAAACAAAGGTCTCTTAACAACCTTAACAACTTTTAAACTCGCAGAACTAAAACAACTGCTTACTTCACTGTTAGCTTCTTCTGATCTCCCCACCACAATGTATTTCGTTCCACGCTTTTGGCCAATCTTCCTAACCGCGCCCTCTTCAACCAAAAGGCACAACCATCTCCTGACCGAGCGTTCCTGAAAACCACCCCCCAATCTGAGCATCAATTCCGGAAGGCTAATCGGTTCAAACTCTAACCCTAACTGCCTCAGCACCCTCATTTTATTGTCACGTAAGCTCATTCTGACCATTCCTGCTATAATACGGCCATTTTAGCGCGAATACGGCCATTTTTCAAGCTATTTTGGCCGTATTTCAATAAATACGGCCATTTTTCAGCATGTGAGACTACCCGAGCACAAAAAAACTCCTTTTCAAAAGCCATTAAATCAGTCCCTTAGGGTGGCTTTCAACCAGAAGCACTATATACCGAAACAACCTGAAGAATCAGTTTTAAAAGCGATTTCAACCACGCCTTGAGGTGCAAACTGATCCATAAAATGCCTGTACATCACAAGCCTATCTTCTCTCGTCCCAGTTGTTGAAAATAACTCCCGACAATAGACGGCGATATCTTCAACGATGCGCTCATGTCGGTAATAAGACAAAACCTCTATATTAACTTCCGTGTCCCCGTAGCCCTGATAAAAAAGCTTCTCCTCATAAAGCTGATTCCAAACATTCCCAACACCGCCTCCAATAAACATCAGATCTCGCTCTTTTGGCGCCATGATGGGTTCATCCCAGTCTACAATGTAAATCTGATGCTGTTCACCCATCAACACATTACCTGCGTGAATATCAGAATGACACAGCACACATTAAGGCGATTGCTTCTTAAGTTTTTCTCCAAGCGCTTCCGCGCGATCAACGAGTCGATCAATAACCTGCTTATTCTTCTTCATAAATAGTTGCAAATCGGATGCGATCTCATCGACAGTCGACACGCCTTCAATCTCAACATATAGCGATCGAATCATCTCACGCCACTTAGCTGAGTAGGCCTCGCGGCGAAGCTGGTGTTGAAGGGGTTGCAGTACTTTTACTTCATGAACCTGTCTCAATGTTTTACCAAGTAATACCCATTGATCATCCGTTAACGTGCGATTAAACCCATCTTGCCCCTCCACAAATGGGTAGACAATCAGAGTAAAGGCTTCGATACGCTGCGTTGAACTGCCATGAATGGTCTTTACAGGAGGAATCAGCTGTTGAACCCCTGCTTTTTCTAGAAGTTCTACAACCTCTACACCGACCTCATGGTGGTACCCAGCTTTAAGCTTGATGAAATAGGCTTGCTGCTGAGGTGTTACAACTTTATAGATAAAAGCATTTATGTCTGCGCCTAAAGCAAGAGAAGCAATAGAGTTAATTTCAATCCCATAATGAGTGATTAAGCTGGATTTATACCCAAACAACTTCAAAAGCTGGTTTTCGGCAACGCGAAAGCTCCCGCGGTTAAGCGATCATAAAGTTAGCTGTGTTCACGAACACAGCGGCCTTTACGATCGCTTAACCCCGGGGCTTTGGCGCAGCCGAAAACCAGCTTTTGAAGTTGTTTGGGTATAAGGACTTGAATTGAAGGCTTTGTCATGGCTGTATTCCTTGCTTTTTATTCACTCTGTGGCCGGGACGTCCCCGGCCTTATTCTTAATCAGCTAACAAGCCTCTTGCCAAATCTTTAGCAACTTTTCCATCAACGGTGTTGTTGAGTTTCATGACAGCCTTCATCACTAACCCTAGATCTTTTTTCGTCTTGGCTCCTGATTCAGCAATCGCCTGCACAACAAGTTGCTTCGTTTCTTCAATTGAAAGCGCTTGTGGCAAAAATTCTTGAACGATGAGTATCTCACTTTTTAACTTTTCTACCATCTCTGGACGATTTGCACCTTGTGCAATGTCTAATGCTTCTTGCAAGTTGCCAACGTACGTTTTAAACAGTTTCAGAACCTCTTCATCTGGAAGATTTGCACGGGCATCTACCGCTAGAATTTTTGACTTAAGCATCCGCAATGTCTCAAGCCGCAGCTGATCTCGGCTTCTCATGGCGTCTTTGATCCCATTATTGATTTTTTCGATCATTGTCATTTCATTTCTCCTTTAAATTTGTTAGTATACGGTTGGAACATGCTTATACCCAAGTGATCAATCATCCAAGAACTCAAACGCTGTTTAGCACCATCGAGATGATAATCATCAATCAGTTCATCTTGTGAGCTGAGCGCAGGAAAGCTCTTACTGAGAAGATCCCAATCGGAAGCAGAATGCTTCTGAAGATTCTCTTCCCGCATCTCAAAGAAAAAAAGAGCTTCGATCATCCGATAGATCCCAGGGATTGTTCGTCCATCCTGAGAGATATGTAAGTACGATTCGATAAGACACTCTTTGAGATACTCGAGCGCTTGAATGAAGTTTGCATGACTCAGCTGATGATCGAATAACCGCCCCATCCAGATACACATCCGATCCCATGCTAAGTAAAGGATGAGATCATGCATGGTATCGGCAGGTTTTTCCTTAAAAGCAGTCTCATATGTGCCCAATGCAGCAGAAAGAGGGCTTTCCGATTGCTGATGCACCTTCTCGATGGCTTGAATCAAAGAAGGAGCATTGAGTTGAGGAAGGGTCTGAATTTGCCGCAAACACTCCGCAAACAGATGATCATAGACATGATGCACTACCTCCCTCTCCCCATGCAAACTTAGAGTCGAAACGGTGGCTTCGAACAGCGGATTCGTTGGATCAAAGACAGGCAGGGATAAATAAATAGCCCCCAACCCGAGAAGTTCAAGTAAAGAGGGCCAGTTCAACTGGATCTGATCATCTGTCATCGCACAAACGATTTTAATGTCCAGAGCAGCAGCCGTGGTGCTCATGCTGAAGCACTTGAACCAATTGGAACCGGTTGTTATCCAGATCTTTTACAGTTTGCATTTTGACGTGACCTGGAACCTCTTGAATCCCGCCAATGAGCTGAGCTCCTTTTTCAATCAACTTCTTTAAAGCAGATTCAAGATTCTCAACAGTCAAGGTAATGACAGCATTTTGCCCAGGTTCATTTCCCTCTTCATCTTTTAGGCATTTTTGAGCAATCCCAAGCCTTGCGCCCCCGTTTTGACCTTCAAGCTCTGCCCACCCATAACCCTCATGCATTTCCATTAATTGAAGCCCAATTACTTGAGTATAAAATTCGACAGCTTTTTTCAAATCATCAACAACGATCCAAGCAAGTCCTAACGATTGTACTGCCATCTGTTCATCTCCTTATGTTTGAATTAAAAGCCATTATACGCATAGGCAAGAATTGTTTACAGAATAAAAAAGCCTGCTGAACTGCAGGCTTTTTTCAAGAGAAATGTTTATCAATTACTCTCTAAAACCGTCTTGAAATCCTTCTTCATAACCGGCTTTGAACCCATCAGCATGGCCACTGTTATAAATCTCAGAGGCATCCTTATAAGATTCAAGTCGACCCTTGGAGTAGCCGCTTTGATATCCATCTTGGAACGCATCATTAAACAAGCGGATCACACACTCTGCTGGGTCAAGTTCAGTTGCAAATAACACCTGCCCTGATCGTGTGTTCACCAGTAAGTGAGTGCACTGCTTTAAAGCCTCCTGGTTAGATGCATTTGCTTCATTTACCTCTAGATTGTCATATTTGGAATAGATCTGAATCTGAGCTCCTAAAAACCAATCGTTTGGGACGCATTCATAATTTTCAGGCACTAACTGCACGTTATTCCACCACTCGCTAGGCGTTCTCCATCGCTTTTCAAATCCAACGGCTTTCCAAAGAGAGCCATCAGACAACGCAAAATAACCATTCGCATTTTTTAAAATCGCTTTTGATGAAAGAACCTCTATTCTTTCTATTGAACTTGCCTGGACAACAACACAACTTAAAAGAGCAATTGCGAGTACTAACCATTTTTTCATTGAGAACTCCTTGTAAATGAAATGTGCAACTGTGAACGGAAATTTTGAGATTGAGATTTTAAGCAAAAGTCCAATTTACACAACAAAAAAATCCAGAATATTTCATTCGTCTGTTGACAAAAAATATATAAGACATAAAAATTTCACGAATTAAACACCACAGGCAATACAATGTCTATAAGAGCGGTCACGACACAACCTTCCTTATCGACTCTAGATAGGATGCAATTTTGGATCCACGATCATCCAACCACAAGCAAAGTGATCAGAATTTCCACTTTAATCGTCGGAATTGGACTTTTGGTTTCCCTTCCCTTCGCAGTGCCAATCTTAAGCACAGGTTTAGTCATTGGCCTTGGTATAACCGGCGCTATGCTAACCACGACAGCCACTATAGCGCTCCTCGCTCTTGACTTTATCTGCCCTCCTCACCATGACATGAAAAACCACCTCTTTCGCGAAGGGCAATGCGAAGGAGGCAAATTATACTACGATGGTGATGTACCTATTTTGTCCCTTGAATCTGATGACCCATTAAAAGCGGGAAAAGCACATGGCTACCTTTGCGGTGATGCGATCAATCGTTTAGCTGCGCGCTTTCATCTCGTCCTTCATACTCTTGCTCGTGAGCCTAGAGCAGCTGATCTTCCCAAGACTTTGGCTCAAATAAAAAAAGCAACTCCCAAAAGGTACTTAAAAGAAATTGAAGGTCTCGTAGAGGGATACAATACATGGTGCAAGGAACAGCCTTGGTGGAAATTCCCTAAAAAATTATCGGTAGATGATGTGCTCCTCCTACAATTGGTGCCTGATTCAATGCATTTCGACACCGGAACGCATGAGGGACGCGCCTCAAGACTATTTTCCTCAATGATTGCCGTTGGGTGCTCCACTGTCATTGACAATGATCGCAAAAAAGGAATGGTGTTTGCGCGCAATATGGATTGGCCCTCTTTTGGAATTGCCGGCGGCTACACAATTGTTGTGAATCGAAGATACAAACGCCGCCCTAACACCGTTGAGGTAGGTGCGCCTGGGATTATGGGAACCATTACTGGGATGAATAGCCACGGATTGTCTCTTGCAATGCTTGTGTGTCCGGGCAAAACGCGCAAAGTGCGAGGGATGCCAGCTGTCTTTTTCAACCGCGAGTGCCTTGAGAAATGCCGCAACGTTAGTGACGTGGAAAACTATGTACAACGCACCTCCCCATTAGGTCCTTATCATCTGAATATTGTCGATGAAAACGAAGCAAAATCGATCCACTTCTACCAAGGATCTCATCAAAAACATGTGATTCGAACCAAGCGGATGAACCGTCCGCTAAGCACCCTCAATTCCAGATACCAGCCAAAACCAAGAAGGCACATGCACCATAGCGAAGAGCGTCAAACAGAACTCGATCGTTTCTTTAAAGAGCGCAACGGTAGACCAATTAGGGAAACTTTAGAACTGCCTTATGTGAATAACTGGGAAACGACGCAACGCGTGTTAATGCGACCTGGATCAAAGAAATTTAAAGTTGCATTTGACAATGCATTTGCAGGAAGGATTCCCCTGCATCGCGTTAACACTAAAAAGCTCTTTAAATAAGGCTCTCTTCAGAAGAGAGAGCCTTAATCGCTTAAATCTTCTGTGCAACAATGTAATAACTTGTAGTAATCAGGCCTAATCTGTCCGCCTCGACAAATGCTTCTCCATCTTTAGTTAAACGATCGAAAAGCGCCTTGAAATGGGCTGGCAAAATCTTGTATTTGACACACAATTGAATCAACTTCGAAACCCGCGTGAAAAAGCGATCTGCATTTTCAATTAAGGGCGCTTGCAACCCTCCGACGCTTGCATTTTCTGAAATGTGAACCTTAAAACCTGCTTTTTGAAGAAGATCAACAAATTCCTCTGCAGAAGGAGTGCCAATAGCACCGATTAAGGGTTTGATCCGTCGCATGAGCTCTGCATGGTGGGTATTGTCAGGATTGTAAGCGGCAAAGCGCACCCAATCTAAACAAGCAAGCTTTCCACCTGGTTTTAAGATGCGATGCAATTCTTTAAAGAGCTTTTCTAAATTCTTACATAAGCTAAAGGCTTGAACTTGATACAGGTGATCAAAAGAGCTGTCTGCAAAAGGAAGCGGAAGATCATTCATGTCCGCCACTTTAAATTGGCACTGCTCAGTTAGCCCATTTCCCTCTGCAAAACGCTTGGCAAATCCAATTTGAGTCGGATCGATATTCATCCCTGTAACATGAGCACCTGTATAGCAAGCGACATGACTTGCAATCCGTCCTCGCCCACAGCCAATATCAAGAACATGGTCTCCTTGTTTAATGCCAAGATCTCTGCACATTTTTTGCTCATAAAGCTCTTGATTGGCAATGATGCTTTTAGATAGATCTAATGCAGGTGGAATGTACATTTTTTCAACCTGACCGATGGCGCAAAGATGATTTAAGACGCTGTAATAATCAACAAGCTTGCGTTTGACTTGTTCGTAGTAGTCGCTTCCCATTTTTTCAATTAACTGCTGTTCATTCACCCAGTCATGGTCGTAGATGTCATATGAATTTAAAAACGCATCGACTTTCTCACGGGGAAGGGTATAGAGAGTTTTAAATGACTTTAAGATCGTTCCTATCCGATATAACTTAAATTGCAGTTTAGATTTCATCAAAGCTTGTGACATTGCAGCTCCTCATGTTGCATAAAGCTGTGTTCTAAATCGTGTATAGATTTTAATCAAGAAAAGAATCGCTGAATGCGGCGATGGCAATAAGGTTCTTTGCCGGTACGATCATAGTACTTTTGATGGTAATCCTCAGCAGGATAGAAAGGGCCTGCAGGAACTACTTCAGTAATAACATTGAGCCCTTGTTTTCGTAAAAGCGCGATCAGATCCTCTGTTACTCGACGCTGCTTTTCAGTGAGATAAAAAAGTGCAGAACGGTATTGGGAACCAACATCAGGTCCTTGCCCACCCTTTTGAGTCGGGTCATGGATTTCAAAAAACAATTGGGCTAGCATTTTAAAACCGATTCTTTCTGGATCAAAAACCACTTCGAGGGCTTCCGCATGTCCGGTCAACCCTGTGCAGACCTCTTCGTAGGTCGGATTAACTAGATGTCCTCCTGTATACCCTACAGAAGTACGAATCACCCCTTTTTGATTTTTAAGCAAATGCTCCACTCCCCAAAAACACCCTCCTGCAAATAATGCGCGCTCATACCCCTCAGGGGTAAAAGCAGGAATAAAACTAAGGGAAATGGAATTCACACAATGCCGCATATTTTTAGGCGTCAGCCCCTCCCCTTCAAATACATGGCCCAAATGCCCTCCACACCGTTTACAGAGAATCTCCACACGCCTGCCATCTGCATCTGGCTTTTTCTCTACTGCACCGGAAATCTCCTCATCAAAACTTGGCCAGCCACACCCTGCTGAAAACTTATCTTTAGAAACGTAAAGGGGCAGATCACACTGCTTACATACATAGATTCCAGGCTCCTCAAAATGGTTAAAGGAACCCGAACCTGGCCGTTCTGTCCCTTTATGGATCAGAATCTCCTCTTCTTCTTTGGATAAGGGATGGAAACGGTGCATGCGGCCCTTTGAGGTTAAAATAAATTCATCTTAACTAACTCAAAGAATTTATTTAAATTAAAAAAACACATAACTCTTAAAATCAACAGCTTAAATCAATTAAATGTCAATAAATTTATTATTGATATCAATTTATAGCAAATGATATAATATCAATCGATTAACAACCTAACTATAACAAAATAAAAGGAGTTATTATGGCAGCATCAAGTATTAGACCCCCTCTTTCCAGCATCGGCTGTTCAAGCGAATCCAAGCCCTCTTCAGAATTTACAATTCAAACCATTACTACAGTAGAACAACTCAAAGTCGCTCGAGAAACAATCTCTACATGGAAAGAAATTATCGGAGATCGCCTTGGCCAAAGTCGTCTTCAAAAAGATATTTCATCTGAAAACATGGAAGCATTCTTGGAAGACAAAAAAACATTTGAAAAATATAGAGAAGTTACGAGTTATTTAAGCGATGCCCTAACACAGGCCCAAACAGAATTAAAAGAGGGAAAGCCTTTACAAACACGCATTTTTATAGCACTTCACAATTCAACGCAAAAAATTCAAGGCATGGCAGCCTCTCATATTGAAACTGACCGAGTTTACCTTAAAAGCTTGATTAGTGCTCCTTGGAACATCCCGATGCATGCGCCCCTTCCACTGGAAGAGCGAGGTCTTGTCGTCAAAGGGACCGGAAAAACACTTCTTGCTAAATCTTACGCTTTAGCACAAGAAACGGGTAAAGCCCAACTCCAAACAACTCCGCTTGCGAGCGCCTTTTCCTTCTATAAATCTGTTGGAATGTCCTTTAATCAGGACGACTGCCTCTTTACTTTCCCTGTATCAGAGAACGTCCCTCCAAGTCTAAAATATTTCATCTAACACAATCTCAAAGGAACCGGAATTAGATCCGGTTCCTTTATTGAAACTGTGCAGATCGATAACGTGGAGAGCGTTGAGTGGCGCGCACTGGCACAGGAACCTCTCTAATTTCTGGGGTCATATCCTGTCGCACAACGATCTGGGCGTTCCTCAGTCTTTGCTCCGAAAGATAACTGTTCGCATCCAACGAAACTCCCCCTTCTCTAATCTGAACACACCCCCTCACGTAATCCCGATTCAATTGCGCTCTGAGATGTTTAACTTGTAGCGCAGCATTCCATAAAATCCCTTGATTCACTTGATGCGTCGTTAATGTCCCTCCGCGGATAAACTGCACTAATTCAATTGATTTTGATAGCTGACTTGAAATTCTATGATATAGTGATGAAGAACCTCTGAGCATCGCTCTGTTAGCAAGCGCACAGACATTCAAATACGCCCGATCACTCGTCTGACATCCTGTCCAAGAATATTGGTTTAAATAATTGGCGACTCGGGTCAAGGAAATTGTTTTTGAAGCGAGCGTGCCAAACCCAAACATACTGATAAACACGTCCCAACAACTCACATCACAACGATTGACAAGGGCTAATCTTGAATGACCCGGCTGGCTTGAATCAATCGCTATGAGTTGACTACCTAATTGGCAACGAGATAAAACACTACGATCTGAACAATCAATTGACAAAGACATAAAATCTCCAAATAGAATATAACTAACAATCGCAAAAATAATAACACAACGACTGCTTATCTTCAAAGTCAATTATACTTTAATTCATGCTACTTTACTTCAGAAGCATAGCATAAAAAACCGCATTGCAAGTAAATTATTTTTTATTATCATAAAGGCATGCGCGCAATGCTCCTTAAACATCCTCACTCTCCGCTTGTTTACACAAAACTCCCTAAACCCAAAGCAGGACCAGGCGAACTTTTAATTAAGGTTTCAGCCTGCGGCGTATGCCGGACCGATCTCCATATTTTCGATGGAGAACTGCCCCCTCCCCGCCTTCCTTTAATTTTAGGGCACGAAATTGTAGGACGGGTCGAAGAGGTTGGAATAGGTGTGACTAGCTTTAAGCGGGGAGATCGAATAGGAATCCCATGGATGGGAAAAACCTGCGGGCATTGTGAATACTGTGAACATGATAAAGAAAATCTATGCGAACATGCCAGTTACACCGGATACACTGTGATGGGTGGCTTTGCAGAATATACAACTTGCCAAGCAGACTTTGCTCTCCCCTTACATTCCACACTATCCGATGCTCATCTGGCACCCTTGCTTTGTGCCGGACTCATTGGGTATCGCGCCTACCGAAAAGCTGCCCCCTGTAAGACTTTGGGATTATATGGCTTTGGTGCTGCTGCCCATATCCTCACACAACTTGCTGTTTTCGAAGGAAAAGAAGTGTATGCCTTTACTCGCCCCGGAGATCGACTCTCTCAAGAGTTTGCAAAAAAATTAGGGGCAATATGGGCAGGAGATTCCTCTATCCCATCCCCTGTGCTACTCGATGCTGTCATTATTTTTGCCCCCGATGGGACTTTAGTGCCACTGGTGTTGCGCTCTCTTAAAAAAGGGGGCAGTTGCATTTCTGGGGGGATCCATATGAGCGATATTCCCTCATTTCCCTATCGGGATCTTTGGGGAGAAAAACGGATCGAATCCGTAGCCAACTTAACACGGGCTGACGCTCAGGATTTTTTTAAGACAATTTTACATGTTCCCATTCAAACTGAAGTGACCACTTACCCGTTAGAATCTGCAAATGAGGCTCTCTCAGACTTAAAAATGGGGAAATTTCAAGGAGCAGCTGTCTTAATCATGTAAATTTCTTGCTTTTTTTACCCTTCTCGCGTTTGATTAGTGCCAATTAAACCGTCAAGGGACTATGGAAAAGAAAAAATTTTCTAACTACCGCTGGTTTGTGACCAGCCTTGTATTTTTCATCACGCTCATCAATTTTATCGATCGCTCTGCCATCTCTTTTGTCATCGAGCCTCTTAAAAAGGAGTTCAATTTTACTGACACCCAATTTGGAATGATCCTCTCTGCTTTTGGTGTGGGTTACGTCCTCTTAACTGCATTTGGCGGGTGGCTTGTAGATCGATTTGGATCGAGATCTGTATGGGCTCTTGCTGCCATTGCATGGTCTTTATGCGTAGGCTTCCTCGGTTTAGCTGTTGGCTTTTGGAGCTTCATTTGGATCCGCTTTCTTCTCGGGATCACAGAAGGCCCCCACTTCCCTGCGCTCACACGTACAGTCAGAAACTGGCTTCCCCCATCTGAATGTGCACGCGCACTTTCTTTAGGGCTTGTTGCAATCCCTATTTCATCAGTTGTCGGCGCCCCAATCATGTCTTATCTCGTCGTTGATTTTGGGTGGAGAACCATGTTCTTTATCATTAGCGGCGTGGGAATCTTATGGGCAATTGTCTGGTTATGGCTCTTTCGCGACAAACCAGAAGAGTCTCCCCATGTGAGCGCTGAAGAGATGCATCTCATTAAAACTGCTCAGCAACAGACAGCGAGCAAGCAAGCTCCCGCAAACTGGAAATTTATTTTAACTCACCCCACGCTTGTCGCAAACAATCTTGCCTACTTTGCTTTTGGTTACATGATGTTCTTTGCGACACTCTGGCTCCCCGGCTACTTTTTGTCTCAACATGGATTAAACCTCAAAAGCGTCGGTTGGTATTTGACCATTCCTTGGCTTACCGCAGCTGCGTTCCTTAAAGCGGGAGGCTTTATTTCTGATTTTCTCTATAAAAAAACAGGCAGCCGCAGATTAGCGCGCTCCCACTTGATTTGGAGCAGCCAACTTCTCGCTGCAATTTGTTTTGTATTACTGAGCTTTACCCATTCACTGGGACTATCCATTTTCTTTTTAAGCCTAGGCCTTGGATTTGGATTTATGCCTCAGCCTCTCTTTTTCAGCACAAATATCGATGTTGCAAAAGAGCGCGCAGGCTCCGCTCAAGGGATCACTTCCGGCTGTCTATCTCTCGCCGGAATTCTAGCTCCAGTTCTTACAGGATGGCTCATTGATCTTACAAGCAATTTCCAGTTTGCGTTTTTACTTTTAGCTGGATTTACAGCCTTGGCTGTTGTCATTGTGATCCTGTTCCACCACCCAGACCGAGAGGCGATGCCGGCTGCGGTTGCTGTAAACTAATGCTGTTTGGAGAAAGAGGCAGTTCTTCGAACTGCCTCTTTTATGTTGCCTACAAGATATCAGCTGCAATTGCAGCGAGCTCAGATCGCTCAGTGCGTTCCAAGAAGACGTTGCCGTAAATCGGATACTCCTTAAATTTCCCAACTGTAAACGTCAGCGCATTTGAATCCTTATCCAAGTAAGGATTATCAATTTGCGTCGGATCTCCCGTTAATACTACCTTCGTTCCCTGTCCTGCACGAGAAATAATCGTTTTAACCTCATGGGGCGTTAAATTTTGAGCCTCATCAATAATCATGTACATCTTCGGCAAAGAACGCCCACGGATATAGGTCACAGCTTCCATTTCAATTTTCTTACTATCCATGATCCATTTTTGCGTTTCCCGACCCGTTGATTCTCCTCCAGTCGACTGACACAAAAACTCAAGGTTATCGTAAATTGGCTGCATCCAATGAAACAGCTTCTCTTCTTTCGATCCTGGCAAATACCCGATATCCTTGCCCAAAGGAATAATCGGACGGCTAATGAGGATCCGTGAGTAGGTTCCTTCATCAAAAACTTTGCGCAAACCTGCGGCAAGAGCCATTAACGTCTTTCCTGTACCTGCAGGCCCAATCAAAGTCACAAGCTTAATGTCATCGCGCAAGAGAAGATCCAGTGCACACTTCTGCTCAAAATTCAGCGGATGGATCCCCCAGATATCCCGCGTGAGTTTAATTAAGGGCTCTAAGCGCTTAGTCTGAGCATTATATTTGCCGATGGCAGAAGATTGCTCAGGAGAGCTCAAGAGACAATACTCATTAGGAAGCAAATTGGGAATGTCGATTTCCAAAAATCCATCTTTAAAGAATAGATCGATCTCTCTTTTGGGAACATCCAATCGTTGATATCCTCTGTACAATTTATCATAAGAAAATTTCAAATTTTCATAGTCTTCAGCTTCCAATCCAATCGATTCGGCTTTCACACGCATGACAAAATCTTTGGAAACAATAACGACGTTTTCTCCCTGCTCACGCAAACGATACGCCATTGCTAGGATTCGATTTGTATTTCGATCCAAAGGCAGAGGAAACCCGTTGCGCTCCCCGTGTTTGACATCAATTAAAATGCTTACAACAATTCCATTCTCAATACTCACTCCACGGTGCAAATCTCCTGCATTCCGTTCTTTTAATGCATCAATATAGCGAATCACATGACGGGCATTTTTACCCAATTCGTCCGATAAACGCTTCAACCCATCAAGTTCTTCAAGGACAATCAATGGGATCACCACATTATTATTACGAAATTTAGTAATCGCATTAGGATCATGTAGCAAAACGTTCGTATCGATAATAAATGTTTTTCGATTCACTTGGAGTGCCTCCTCTGATTTTATTAACGCAGCTTTGCGGAGCATAATCTCAAAACGTCGCAAGCTCAACTCTTTTTTATTTATTACTCTAAAACACTAACAACCAACCACTTAAATCATAATTCAAGCACTCCTGCTAAAGAACTGCTAATTCCATTGACCGAAAAATTCAATTTATGTTATAATAGATAGTATAACCTTTAGGGAAGAGCCCTATCAATAAGGAGTCATTGATGCGTATTAACTCTCATATCCTTAGCATTCCCCCATACATCTCAACCTCATGGGAAAACATTGCATCCCTCCACGTTGAAAATGAAGAACCTTCGCTCATGCTTATCGTAACACTTTTGAACGGAACGAGCATTGAAGTTCCTGAGCTAGAGCGATCCATTCTCGATGCCATTTTTACAGCACACGCAAAATTTCTAGAGCAAGAACAGGCTCCGATGCAAAACAAATTCCCTCCAGCTCCAATTGCAAGTTCTCTTTTGCCAACTGAACATGTAATGGCATTTGAAATTCCCATTAAATCCAACTTAGAAATGGATCAATTTGGCTCAATGTTACAACACAATCCAGATCAAGCAGATGGCCCAGAACTTCCTTATGATCTGATCTGTAAAATTGCCCATTTATCAAAATCGATTGGAATTGATGATCCAGATGTGCTTCCTCAGCCAGAGCCCCACTGCAACTGCATGCATTGCCAAATTGCACGTGCGATGCACTCAGGGATGATCACTGAACAAAATCATGCACAGCTCCCAGCTGCAGAAGAAGAAGTTGTTACCGATGAAGAACTCACCTTTCGTTCTTGGGATATTGAGCAAACAGGAGATCGTCTCTTTTCCGTATCTAATCCATTAGATACAAAAGAACAGTACAGTGTCTTTCTTGGGACCCCAGTTGGATGCACCTGTGGAGAAAAACACTGCGAGCATATTCAAGCTGTGCTTAAGAGCTAATACTTCCTCCTAATCACTCATTGCATAAGCAATCCACTGAGCGAAATCTGGATCATAGAGCCGCTTAGCAAAATAAATGGATGCCAATTCTGGATCCACTCGTGTCGATGCAAAATACCATGGATTAAAAGTGCTTTTGTCAATGCCCTCTTCCCATGGAGCATGTGCTTTTGAATGATGATGGCCACGCTCTTTGTACTTCTGATTCAAATGGAGCAACCGTCGAATATTACCCTGCACATCAAGGAGAGGAACAAAAATTTGCCCTTCTAACTCAACACCTATTGTCCGTGGATAACGATCCTGCTTAGTCAACCCAATAACCCTTAAATTTTTGGGTTGCTCTAATGCATTAAACGCCCCAATTTCATCTTGACCATGGTAAACATAATGCTCTTGAAGCGTTTCATTCCACCCCTCTTCTCCTGCATCATAAACAACCTTACTCATTCTTCTTCCAAGAGGATCATAAACAAAATGGACTTTCTTGGTTTCTGAACTCACTTCGATCACCCGATTCAAAGGATCGTATGTAAAGCAAAATGCTTCAATTGGAGTTTGTACAACAATTTGATTTTTATTAGGGTCATAGGAACATGTGCCATTTTCTAAGGAGAGCAACTCATAAATATCGTTCATCTCCATGCTTTTTCCATTTCTTGACGTTTTGCTAAAAAGAAGCTCTTGAGCTGGCAGCGTAAAAGGATCTTGACTGTTTTCAACAAACAAGTGGGCAAGTCGATCATAGTATTGAAGATGTTCAACTCGATCAACGACAGTGCTCATCAACTTTCCAGAAACATCATACATACACTCTTGAGCAAAAAATGGACTTGAAATTGAGGCAATCTGCCCCTTGAGATCTGTTGTATAGAGCACCTCTCCGACATTCCCAATCAAACTTTCTGCAAGAAGATTTCCATCCCTATCATAATCTTTGTATACATGGATATAGAGAATCCCTCTTAGATTGGAGATCCGAGTGACCTCTCTTAAATATAACGGATCATAGGTATAGCGCACTTCACCTTGATTTGCCATTTTAAGAAAAAGGATGCGGTTAAAATGGTCATACCCTTTTGAGACACTAAGCCCGCAGGGAAAATTCTCTTGAACAACATTGCCAAAAGGATCAATTTCCCTGTGAATTGCAAGTGCTAAATTATCATCTACAGCCTCAACCAAATGGCCCAATAGGTTATAGGTAAATCGGTGATGAATCTGGTCGTCTGAAGAATCTAAACATGTGATGAATCCAAGAGGATGATACCCATATGTCAGAGTAATTCCATCAGGAAGCGTCTTCGAATGAATCTTTCCCGATGGAAGATAAGAATAGTGGGTGGTCCGCGATTCCTTAGCGCCCCAGGCTCGCTTTAGCATTTCAATCTGATGTGTGGGAGTATAGGTATACTTAACCGTTTGAATATCTCTAGAAAGGCCATTTTCAAAGATCTGGTCCCTTCTGAGTAAAATATTTCCATGAGGATCATGCCGCATTTCTCGACAGGCCACAAGATCCCCATCTTTATCAATGATCTGAGCGCGAATTGGCTTACCCCGAGCATCATACGTTTCAACTGTGGCAACATTGACAGGATCAATCGTGGTCACCTGAAGAACTCTTTGACCCATTACATTGAGATAGTGTTCATTAAATGTTGTGCTCTGAACTTGACCTTCAGCATCGATATATTCAACCAATCTTCCAAAAGAATCGTAAGTAAATGTTTCAATTGCTTCCTGACCATTAATATGTCGGATAATCGACTCTTGATTGCCGTCTGCATCATATGCGTAATTGATCTGATAGAGGACCGCTCCAGAACAATCCATTTTCTTCTCTTCTAGAATCCGCCCCTCTACATCCCGTTCATAGTGAATGATCAAGGAATTTTCAGCATTATGTTTGCGTAGTTGAGAGATCCATCCAAAAGAATCATACGCATATTCAACAACTCTACCGCAGAATTCCTCTTTAATCTTCCTTCCTGCCCCATCATAGGTAAATGAGCGCATATTTCCCATCTTATCTGTTTCTGAAAGGAGCAGATCCCCTTGATACACATAGGTCTCTTGACAAAGCTCTTTTCCATCAACTGACACATACGTTTTAGAGAGCACTCTCCCCAAAGGATCCCTTGCATATCTGAGTGTTAACCCTTCAACATCTGTATGCGACAAGAGCTGACCATTTTTTTCATAACGGAACGACTCTACCGCCCCATGAGGATGTTTAATTTGTAAAATCGATCCATATGCATTATAGAAATAAGACGTAACATTCTCATTTTCATCGGTCTCAGAAAGCAATCTTCCCATCGGGTCATACGTCGATTGAATTGAAGCTGTATACACAAGCCCATCACCAGAAAGGAGCTGCGGATAATCTACACGAATAGGTTTTCCAACAATCGAGTCATAACGATAACTCATCGTATTTTCAAACTGATCTTTCTTGCGAACCACATGATTTAAGGGATCAAAAACAAATGAAGTCGCATGGATCACGCCATCGTCTCCGATCTTTTTTTCTTCAACTCGCCTGCCTAAGATATCATGAACATATTCACAGTGGCGCCGCTTTGAAAATGAACCCTCCGCTTTTCGATTCCCACGTGCATCGTAAGAATAGGAAACCTCCTGCCCCATCTGATTAGTCTCTGTTAAGAGTGCACCCTTCTCGTTATATGTCTTGTGAATCGTGTAATGAAGCGCTCCTTCCGCATCATACACTTCATCTTGGATGATATTTCCGTAGCGATCGTAAGCAAATTGATGTTTTGAGAGCATTTTTTCCTCACCTGATTCCAAGTAAGAATAGGATACCGATTCAGGCAAATGAAGGAAGGGCTGTTTATTGCGAAGCACAATGCGAGTGATCGATCTTTGAGTAACACGTGCAAGGTCATCTTTATCCTCACCAGAACCATCATCGACAATTTCTTCAATTAATTGATGCGCTGCATCATAAACTTTAAATTCCCGTTTAACAATCTGACCGAACACTTTACTCAGTTTCGAGGTCACTAGATCTGTACCAGCAAGATACGTCATGGAATAGCCCCGTCCGCTTTCTTCCTCCTCAGTTAACAAAAGATTTTTTCCATCTTCTGAAAACACTCTGCGAATCGTGTAAGACTCAACATGCCCCTCTCCTGTAAGATTACCAGAAAAGATTTCAACAATCGGATTGCCAAATCGATCATACTCAAATTGACGCCGACTCAACATCTGATTGTCTCCATCAACGATCTCAATCGATTGCAACCATTGATTCGGAGTCCATCCAAATCGTTTCTCTTTCCGCAACGTTCCCTGGAGGTCAAAAAACTGAACTGCAGTCGTCAACATCTCTTTTGAAAAATGAAACTTCGTGATTGCGCCCTCATGATTGATAACCGTTGTAACCCCACCTTGCTTACCGGCACTTGGAGGCTGATAAGAGAGTTTAAATACAGGAGTAAATGCATCATTAATGCCAACAGGAAATGACACTTCATAAGCTCTTAAACGGGATCCTTCTCCCCCAAAGCCGCGATAATCAACGGAAAATAACTTGTTGATCCCATTTACAGAGCCCAAAAGGTATCGATCATCATATGAAAGTGCCTCTTGCTCACTATCCTGATTCGATACGGATGTCAACTGTGGGGGATGGATGTAATGAGATTCAAGTTGATATTTACCCCCCTTTCTAATTTTATCCTTAATTTTCCAAAACCCTTCTTTTTTTTGAAAACGATAGGTGGCATGAAGCTGAGTAGATGTCTCAAAGTGACACTGTTCCTCCCATGGAGAGCCTGTAATATTCAGGGTGGCATACACAGATTCTTCCTTCGGATCTAGACTTTGTACACGGCTCAACTTTCCTTTTTCATTATAATCATACTTAACAACAGCCCCATTCGGGAGTGTTTCTTTTTCAAGAAGAAAGAAGTCGGTTTGATCTACTCTTTCTTGCTTTCCGTAGACACGCACAGTGCCGTCTGGCATGTGAGCTGTCATTTTGCGAAGATTGAGGTCATAATGGAGTCGCGTGTTCCTCAGATCGTATTTCCCACTTGGAAGCTCTCCTTGCACATTTGAAATTCCAAAAGGGAGAGAGCTTAAGCTTGTCGTAGAATAACCATGACCCGAAAGGCTAAAATCAACTGTAATGCCATTTGAATCTGCAAGGCGCACTACTTTAGAAAATTGATTCCATTGAAGCCGCAAATGAGGAAAAAATTGCCACCCTTTATAATGGTCTTTCAATAATTCTTGAAGAAACTTTTTGTTGTACTCTTCTTGACAGTTCTTATGTTTTGGAAACTCACTCGGTACATGAATAGGAATATAAACACGTTCAAGTTTGAGCGGTTGAGCTCCCTTGATATCCAGATCCGTTTGTCGGATGACCGGTTGTCCACTTAACGGACAAACCACGCCCCCGATTAACTCCTCAGAGCTCATTCTTAAAGCTGCAACCTGATCTGGAGTTGAAAGAAATAAGATTTCCCTTGGATCTTCATCTTGCGCATATAGGAAAGTTACAACAAGCATGCAACTCATTAAACCTGTGATCCCGTATTTCATATCCATTCCTCCAAGTCACATCTGCTAGTAGTCTTTAAACAAAGTTCTTGTAATTATTTTTGCTTCAAAGCCCCGGGGCTTTCACGCGAAAACTAGCGCCAAGAACTTTATTTACAGACTGCTAGTTTTATCTTAAATATTACCTCTTTCCCATTTTTTTCTGCAGAAAAAAATGAAAAAATTTACCACCTCTAAACGCACCTGAGTATAAAAAAATATGGAGTTAAAAATAGGTAATATCTAGAATGGCGAAAAAAGGTTCGTCTCATTTTAGAGGTCAGGAGGAACAAACACATGTCACGGATTCACAAGTCTATCATCGCTTCGCTCTGCGCACTATCAGCAACATACTGCTATGCAGATGTCCCATCTAGTTTCGACGAGTTAATGCCCGATGCGATGGCAGAACTCTCTGTCCCAAAACTCAATCCTCTTTCTACAGTTGAGACTTCTTTGGAGGTCTCCCCAATTGAACCTATTCATGTTGAGCCCAAAAAAGTCGCAGCCAAACCAACGCCGGCTAAGGTTTCTGCTCCTTTTACTGCGTTTACAGGTAAAGTCAAGGCTCGTAAAGTAAGAATGCGCCTTCAGCCTGATCTTGACAGCCGCATTATTAAAGAACTCAATAAAAACGAACTGTTAAGCATTGTTGGGGAAAAAGATGATTTTTGGGCTGTTGAACCAATTTCAGGCCTTAAAGCATATGTTTTTCGCAGTTTTGTCCTGGATAACGTCATTGAAGGAAACCGGGTCAATGTCCGCCTTGAACCTCACTTAGATGCTCCGGTCATTGGACATTTAAATTCTGGCGATCGCATTGAAAACGGGGTAATTTCTGCTCAAAATAATAAATGGCTTGAAATTCCAACTCCAGCAAGCACCCATTTTTATGTTGCTAAAGAATACATTGATTATGCTGGCGGCCCTGAAGTCAAAGTCCAACTTGACAAAAGACGCCTAGCTGTCGAGCAATTACTCGATGCAAATTCGCTCCTTTCCCAATCCGAGTTACGCAAGCCCTTTGAAGAGGTTGATTTTGATCGCATCTCTCGAGGGTTTAATAACATCATCAATGACTATGCCGATTTTCCTGAACATGCGGAACAAGCTCAAGAATCTCTAGCATCGTTTCAAGAAGCATACCTCCAAAAACGGATTAACCATTTAGAATCAAAAGCAATTGCCGATGCCACTTATAGCAAAGAAGCTGAACTCAGAGAACGCACTGAAACATTGACACAAGTGAATGACCGGATGAGAATGTGGGAGCCAATCGAAGAAGCTCTCTTTTCAAGCTGGGCTAATGTCAATGATCAGCACGCGATCGATCGTTTCTATGAAGATCAAAAGCTCACCGCCTCTTCCATTACAGGAATCGTTGAGCCATATAATTCACCTGTAAAAAGCAAACCGGGTGATTTTATTGTGCGCAATGGAGATCTCCCAGTGGCTTACGTCTATAGCACGCACATCAATTTGCAAAATTTGGTCGGCAAAAAAGTCACCCTCTCTGTCAGCTCCCGTCCAAATAACAATTTTGCATTTCCTGCATTCTATGTTCTGGATGTTGAATAATTGATGGAAATGAAAGAATGGGCTCAGCGAATCTTAAGCGCTGAGTCCATAGAAGAAAAACTTATCGACCCTGGTCATCTGACCGATACCAATCCCGGCCCTCCTGTATTCTGGAAAGAACCTTGCCGTCCACCTGGAATGGGGTTCAAGCGACACTCACGCAAAGAAAAACTCCCAGCTTTTCACGACCATCGAAGCGCAGACAATCGAGCAATCTGCCTTCACCGCTTTGCTGGGCATGAACTCCTTGCGGTCGAGATCATGGCTCATGCACTCGTTGCCTTCCCTGAAGCTCCCGCGCACTTTCGGAGAGGTGTTGCTCACACCCTGCGCGAAGAACAAGGGCATGTCAAGCTCTATATGGAGCGGATGGAAGCACTTGGCATGAAATTCGGAGATATGCCCTTATATAAGCACTTCTGGGCCCATATCCCCTATCTCACAACGCCCATTCGTTATATCAGCGTGATGAGCTTAACCTTTGAAATGGCCAACCTCGATTTTGCCCCACTATATGGTGAGTCATTTGCGCGTGTAGGTGATATCGATTCAGCGAAGTTAATGCAAACCATCTTAGAAGATGAGATCCAGCACGTCCAGTTTGGAATGCATTGGTTGCGAAAACTTAAAGAGCCTTCCCTCTCAGAATGGGACGCGTGGAGCCAAGAACTCCCCCCTCTCATGACACCGAAGCGCGCCAGAGGATTTGTCGTGAAAGAAGAGAATCGATTAAAAGCTAATGTTCCTCAAGAATGGGTCGACAAACTCAAGCAGTTCTAGTAGTCTGTATAAAAAGTTCTTGCAATTATTTTTGCTTCAAAGCCCCGGGGTTGAACGATCGTAAAGTTAGCTGTGTTGGCCAACACAGCGGCCTTTACGATCGCTCAACCGCGGGAGCTTTCAAGCTAAAAATAATACCAAGAACTTTTTATACAGACTACTAGTTCTAATCCTCAGCAGATTCCGTTAACTCGGGCACTTGAATATTGCGCACCATTTTTTCCACAACCTCTACCGGCTCGATCTCTAACGTCGATGATGCAGCTCCAAGCTCCTTGAATTTGCGCGCTGTTACAAAGACCCTCGTTTCTAAAGAACCAATAGCCTTATTATACCCTTCTACAGCGGCACTAAGACCCCGTCCCATTTTTGCCAAATGGCTGCCCATATCAATTAAACGCTTATATAGCTCGTGCCCAAGCTCGTTAACCTGCTCAGCATGACGGGAGAGATTTTCTTGCTTCCAACCATACGCCACCGAACGGAGCAAGGCAATTAACGTGGTCGGGGTTGCAAGGATCACTCCTTGCTCCACACCCACTTCAATCAAGGAGGGATCAAACTCTAATGCCGCGCTAAAAAACGTTTCAGCAGGCAAGAACAGGATGACAAATTCAGGTGTCGGCGTAAAGGTCTCCCAATAAGCTTTGCGACTGAGCAACGTAACATGGGAGCGCACTTGTCTTGCATGGTCTTTCAGCTTAGCTTCACGCATTGTCTCGTCTGTGCACTGTATTGCCTCCAAATACGCTTCGAGAGGAACTTTAGCATCTACAATCACCTGTCTTCCACCTGGCAAACGGACAAGAAGATCAGGCCGCATCCGTCCCGTATCCCCCATTTCATGTTCCTGCTCAAAAAAATCTGCATGATTCAACATTCCAGCAAGCTCTACAACGCGTCGCAACTGGATCTCTCCCCATCGTCCTCTAGCTAATGGAGTCCTCAACGCTTTGACAAGATTGGCAGTTTCCAATCTTAAATGACGTTCATTATCAATCAGCGACTTAACCTGCTCTTTCAAAGATTCTTGATCCCCTTTCCGCTCCTTTTCTAATTGGCGCATCCCGAAATCCAATTTTTCAAGCGTTTGCTTTACAGGCTTTAACAGCTCATCAATGGCTTGATGTTTTTTTTCAAGCTCCCCCTTAGCGCCTTGCTGAGCTTTCTCTAAAGTCGATTGAGCCAAGTCTAAAAATGTACGGTTATTTCTTTCTAACGCCTGTCCACATAACGCCTCAAAAGTGCTTTTAAGCTGAATTTCAAGCTGAGCACAATGGCTTAATTTTTCTTGAAGGACACACTCTTGAGTTTTAAACAGAGCGCACTCTTCTTCCTTATCCCTAAGAGAGGCTTCGAGTACTGGGATCTGTTTGATTTGGTTTTCAAGGAATTCATTGCGTAAAAGAGCCTGCTTGAGCTTTCCATTTTCCCGCATCCACAAAAAAAGGCTCAGCAATATTAAAAATGCATAACCCACTGTGACAAGATCCATCCTTTATTCGTCCTCTTCTTCAGGCTCATAATCTTCTAAAGTCTTCGATTTTTTTCCTGCAATCAATCGAATAATCGAGAGCGTCCAACCAATGATCACGTACAGCCAGGTGACGAGAGTGAGCATAATGGGAAAGAAATACAAAATCCCATACAGAAAAAAAATGGCCGTAATCACAGTGACAAAGACCAATTGAAATGAAGGAACCCGAAAGTGCAATGCCTTGGAACTTGGAAACTTCCACCTGCTGACCATAAAATAACCAATGACGATCATGATGCAAGTGAGCACAATCGCGCGCGTATCTTCATGGAGAGGGATCCACCTTTCCCCGACAGGAGAGAACAGAAAAAGCGTTGCAGAAATCGCAGCGAGAGCTCCTGCCGGGATCGGCAAACCCGTATGGTGTTTGCGAGCTGCTGCTGCCGCTTGGGGATCTTTTTTATTCTCCAGTGCTTTAACATTAAACCTAACCAGCCGGAGCACTCCGCAGATTGAAAATAACATCGCTCCGACAACTGCAAAAAAAGACAGGCTGGTGCCTTGCTCTAATCCCAAACTTTTTAATACTAAAACAGCTGGCGCCACTCCAAAAGAGACCGCATCTGCAAGAGAATCAAACATGCTTCCAAATTCACTCTCCGCATGCATAGCCCGAGCAACCGCACCATCCAATAGATCAGCAAAAGCTGCCACAAGGATCAGAAGCGCAGATGTATTCAAAAGGTGAAAAGTGCCGACTCCCGGCTCCACCATATTCACTTTAAAAATCACAAATAATCCACACGCCAAAGAAAAAGCTGTCAGGATATTTGGAACCAGATATACTTTGCGCATCAGAGCATCTCCTGTTTCCTTGATTTTTGCAAATCAGTGGGATTATTCCTACCGAAAAAATCAAAGCTGCACATCAAAAGTTTGCAAAATCTTAAAAATTGAAAACTCTAATCGACTCATCTTTTGAGCGTTGAAGCAGTTCGCGTTTTTTTTTGTAGACATTTAGCGAGATGCTACTATATATGGTGTGTATACAACTAAAGAACTACTAGATGTGGTAAGGACGGGAACATGGGACGTAAGACAAATACTCCTGAGCAGCAAGCATTTACTCAGGAAACAAGCAAAGCTGAAGCTCTTTCAACAGCTGCAATCACCTCTGCACTCAAAGACAAGAAAGACACGATGCAAGGATTTACCGTTGTCAAACGCAACGGAGCGCTCATGCCTTTCCGCAGAGATCGGATTCAACGAGCTCTTGAACTTGCCTTTCGCGATACTAAAAAAGCAGAAAAAGACACTCCTCTTTCTTCCGAATTACTTGAAATTGTCGAGCAAATGACCGATCTTGTCATCGATTACCTCTTTACTTTAGCATCAAAAGGAGCTTCTCTTACCGTCGAGGGGATCCAAGATGCCGTTGAAGTGGTCCTGATGAAAGCTGGACACCACGATGTGGCCAGAGATTACATCATTTATCGAGATCAACATAAAGCTCTTAGAGAAGACTCACCTCAGAATCTCAAAGTGATCCGTGAAGATGGCTCCCATGTCCGCTTCAACATCATGAAAATTGCAACGTCAATTGAAGACGCCTTCCGAAGAAATCGTCATATTGAAGGACCTGCGACGCCTGAAATTATTGAGGCCGTCAATCTTCTCACCCAAAAAGTTGTGGCCAGGGCTGTTGCCATTGTAAAAGCGGGCCATCAGCTCCACGTACATATGATCCAAGATGAGATTGAACAACAGCTGATGCGCGAAGGGTATTTTCATGTTGCAAAGGATTTTATTCTTACAAGAGCCCAGTTTCAAACAACTGCAATATCCACAGAAACGCCCCTTGCTTATGAAGAAAAAGAGGTGCGCCTCTTCCATATCATCTCAGGCATTGGCGCTCCTGCAACCATTACTGAAAACCAGTTGCGCAGCAGATTTACCTATGCATGTAGAGGGCTTGAAGAGATCACATCCTCAGAGGAACTCTTAGAACATACCGTCATGAATTTCTATGAAGGGATGAAAGAGCAAGAGGTTGACCTTGCAACGCTCATGGCAGCTAGAGCCAAAATTGAATATGAGCCTGCCTATGCAAAAGTCGCCGGACGTCTACTACTAGATGTGCTGTATCGCGAGACCATGGGCATTGCAGCTTCCGATCCCACTTTAGAGACAACTCATCGAGAGTACTTTAAAACATATTTAAAACACGCGATTTCCATCCACCGCGTCCATCCTGAGCTTGCAACCTACGACCTTGATCTTTTAGGGCGTGCGATGCAACTCCAAAGAGATGATCAGTTCACCTATTTAGGACTCCAAACTCTCTATGATCGTTACTTCATCCATGACGAAGGGCGCAAACTCGAAACCCCGCAAATTTTCTGGATGCGCGTCGCGATGGGCCTAGCACTTAACGAAACATCAAATCGCACCGAAAGAGCCATTGAATTCTATGACATCCTTTCAAAATTCCTCTTCGTTTCGAGCACTCCAACTCTGTTTAACTCAGGGACAATGCATCCTCAGCTGAGCTCATGCTACCTCTCTACCATCATGGATGACTTGAGCCACATTTTTAAAGTGATCTCTGATGATGCTCAGCTCTCTAAGTGGGCAGGCGGGCTTGGCAATGACTGGACCTGCGTTCGCGCGACCGGCTCTCGGATCAAGGGAACCAATGGAAAGAGCCAAGGAGTCATTCCTTTCTTAAAAGTCGCCAATGATACAGCAGTCGCTGTGAATCAGGGAGGAAAGCGGAAAGGGGCAATGTGCGCTTATCTCGAAACATGGCATCTCGATATCGAAGATTTCCTCGAACTGCGCAAAAATACCGGTGATGAAAGACGCCGCACCCATGACATGAATACCGCCAATTGGATCCCTGACCTATTCATGAAGCGAGTTTCTGCAAATGAAACATGGACCCTCTTTAGCCCAAGCGATGCTCCTGACCTTCATGATCTTTATGGAGCTGCTTTCGAAAAAAGATACTGTGAATATGAGAAAATGGCTGCAGAAGGAACGCTCAAGCTTCACAAAAAAGTGGAAGCGCTCCAACTTTGGCGTAAAATGCTCAGCATGCTCTTCGAAACAGGCCATCCATGGATCACTTTTAAAGACCCTTCAAACATCCGTTCCCCACAAAATCATATGGGCGTTGTTCACAGCTCAAACCTCTGTACGGAGATTTTGCTGAACACCTCTGCCGAGGAAGTTGCTGTCTGCAACTTAGGCTCCATCAACTTATGCGAGCATATGACGGAAAATGGCCTAGATCGAGAAAAACTCAGCTCGACAATCCGCACAGCCGTTCGCATGCTTGACAACGTAATCGATATTAACTTCTATCCGATTGCTGAAGCGCGCACTGCCAACTTGCGCCATCGCCCCATTGGAATGGGAGTCATGGGCTTCCAAGACGCCCTCTATAAACTCAATATCAGCTATGCAAGCCATGAGGCTGTTGCTTTTGCTGATACCAGCATGGAAATGATCTCTTACTATGCCATCTTGGCATCTAGTGAACTTGCTCAAGAGCGCGGCACCTACGAGACTTACAAAGGCTCTAAGTGGGATAAAGGACTTTTGCCAATCGACACCATTGCCCTTCTTGAAAAAGAAAGGGGCGGTCACCTTGATATGGATAAAAGCATGAGCCTCGACTGGCAACCGGTGCGCGAATCGATCAAAAAATATGGGATGCGCAACAGCAATACCATGGCAATTGCCCCGACCGCCACCATTTCAAACATCACAGGAGTCACTCAATCAATCGAACCGATGTACAAACACCTGTTTGTGAAATCAAACCTCTCTGGCGAGTTTACCATTCCAAATGCCTTCCTAGTAGAACGGCTCAAACAACTCAACCTCTGGGATCATCAGATGCTCGATGACTTGAAGTATTTCGACGGATCGATCACCGAAATTGAAAGAATCCCTCAAGACGTGAAACAAGTCTTCTTGACTGCCTTTGAGATTGAGCCCGACTGGCTCATTGAATGTGCCAGCCGCAGACAAAAATGGATCGACATGGGACAATCCCTCAACCTTTACTTGGCTGAGCCTAGTGGTAAAAAACTCCACCAAATGTACCTCTTTGCATGGATGAAAGGATTAAAAACAGCCTATTACCTACGCTCTCTTGCTGCAACACAGATCGAAAAATCGACAACAGATATTAATAAGCGAGGCTTGCAGCCCCGTTGGATGAAAAACAAGTCAGCATCCAGCAACGTCGAAGTTGAACGCGAAGCGGATCCTATCGTTAAAAAAGATAGACCGATTGCGTGCAACTTAGAAGAAGGTTGCGAGAGCTGCCAATAATTAAATTAAGGAAAAAAACATGTTAGAATTTGAAGATTCTCAAACAGGTGTTGCTGCCGTTCAAGAAGAAGGGTCCCAGGAAAAAAGGGTCAATGTCGGTCAAAAACGGCTCATCAATTGCAATCAGGTCGATGTCAACCAACTCATGCCACTTAAATATAAGTGGGCTTGGGAGCACTATCTCAACGGATGTGCTAACCACTGGATGCCCACGGAAGTTCCTATGGGCAAAGACATCGAAATCTGGAAATCGGATGAGTTAAGCCTTGATGAAAAGCGCGTCATCATGCGCAACCTCGGGTTCTTCAGCACTGCAGAGAGCCTTGTCGGCAATAACATTGTTCTTGCAATCTTCAAACATGTAACTAACCCAGAGGTGCGCCAGTACCTCTTGCGCCAAGCCTTCGAAGAGGCAATCCATACCCATACCTTCCTCTACATCGTCGAGTCTCTAACACTCGATCAAGGGGAGGTCTTCAATATGTACAATGAGATCAATACGATCCATGCCAAAGATCAGTTCGAAATGGAGCTGACAGCAGAGATCCTCGATCCTAATTTCACAACAGAAACCCAAGAAGGGGCTCAGAAATTCCTCGAGAACTTAATCGGCTATTACATCATCATGGAAGGGATTTTCTTCTACAGTGGATTTGTCATGATCCTCTCCTTCCTGCGTCAAAATAAGATGACAGGCATTGGCGAGCAGTTCCAATACATTCTGCGCGATGAGACGATCCACCTCAACTTCGGAATCGATCTAATCAACGGAATCAAGGAAGAAAATCCCAATCTCTGGACCCCTGAGTTCCAAGATAAAATCGTCGAAAAAATCAAGCTAGCAGTAGAACTTGAAGTGCAATACGCCCAAGATTGCCTTCCACGCGGCATTCTCGGTCTTACAGCACCGATGTTCCGCGACTATGTCCAATACATCGCAGACCGCAGACTCGAGAGAATCGGGCTCAAAGCGCTCTACCGCTCCAAAAACCCCTTCCCTTGGATGAGCGAGACCATCGACCTCGGCAAAGAGAAGAACTTCTTTGAAACCAGAGTCACTGAGTACCAGTCCTCTTCGAATCTGACTTGGTAACCACCATTTCATTACATGAAAAAAGGCCGGATTTTCCGGCCTTTTCTTACTCATTATACAACACAAGAGCGATAGTTAAGCATCACAATATCAAAATCATCGTATAGAGTACGACCCCTCTCATCTTTCTTTCGAGGGAAAAAACCGAGATGACCGAGATAGCATGAAACTGTATACCCCTTTTGTTTTGCACATCTCACGAGATGGCGAAACAAGCTACAAGGTGTATCCAACAACAATGACATGCGCCCTTCGACGATCCCTGCAGCCAGAAACCCCTCATAGGCCACTGTCGCGCAATTTCTTTTTAAATTATGAAACACCCCTGAATGGCCCTTATTCGCAGTTTTTGCATTTTTCCAGAACTCATTAAACTTCAATAATCTTTCATCTGTAGCAGTACTACCCTGAATGATTAACAAGCAGGAAAAAAAGCCATTTTGCCGCGCGACGCTCTCATCGATAAGTTCATAGGAAAGCCGAACCATTTTATCATAGCCGAAAATCGCCCCACCGCAAGTCGTAAACATTTCAGCAATTGATCCCTGATCATGCGCCTGATTTCTTGCAAAAAAGCCAACAGGCTCCCCTGTACTTAAAATACAATCCGCATGCTGCTCAAAAACAGAAACCGACGTATTGAGATCACGCATATTCCGCACAACATACCCAATTGAGGATGCATCCAATTGCAGCCTTAATCTCTTGGTAAGCTTATCTTGAATGACTGTGACCATCTTTACCCCACTTGGAAGGACAACTCCAAACCGTCATCAATAGTGGTAAAAACTTTAAACGCAGCCTCTTTTTTTGTACATTTTTTTTACAAAATGACTTTTTTGGACTTTTGTTTACCAAATATCCCCCATGCTCTAAACTCATGTCCTTATCATTGATATTCTATAGGTTATGCACTATGACTCTTGAGCCCCAGACACTCAACACACCAGGAGAACACTACCGCGACTTTATCGTCACTAAATGCGAACCCATCCCAGAGCTCAATTGCATCCTACGCGAGCTTACTCACACTCCAACTGGTGCAAAGGTCATGGACATTGCCAACGATGACCCGGAAAACCTTTTTTGCCTCTCATTTCAAACTCTGCCTTCAAGCTCCAATGGAGTTGCGCACATCCTTGAACACACCGTTCTCTGCGGCTCCAAAAAATTTCCCGTCAAAGATCCCTTTTTTGCAATGACGCGGCGCAGCTTAAATACCTTCATGAATGCACTTACCGGTTCTGATTTCACCTGCTATCCGGCTGCATCACAAGTGGAAAAAGACTTCTACAATCTTCTCGATGTCTATATCGATGCGGTGTTCCATCCTCAGCTGAAGCGTTTGAGCTTTTTGCAAGAAGGTCACCGTCTCGAGTTTTCTATCCCCGATGATCCAAAAAGCCCTTTGGAATACAAGGGGATCGTATTTAACGAAATGAAAGGGAGTCTTAACTCCACAGATTCTCGTCTATGGCACGCACTCATGGAAAGCCTCGTTCCAGATTTAACCTACGCTCACAACTCAGGAGGAGATCCCAAAGAGATCCCCAACTTGACCTATGAAGAACTCATCAACTTCCATGAAACCTATTACCATCCAAGCCGCTGCCTCTTTTTCTTTTATGGAAACCTCCCATTGAAGCAACACTTGGATTTCATTGCAGAACATGCGCTCAAAAATGTCCCTCAAATGCCCCCATTACCTCCGATTCCTTTACAAAAGCGCTTTTCTGCTCCCATTACACGATGCTTGCGCTATCCGGCAAATGAATCTGATGATACCGCTCAGCGCACCATTGTGACATTTGGATGGCTCACAGCCCCTTTAATTGCACAAGAAGAAGTGCTCGCCTTAAACATCCTCGATTCAGTCCTCATGGAAACAGATGCCTCTTTACTGAAGCGCGCACTGTTGGAAACGAAGCTCTGTATTCAAGTAGATGCCTACATGGATACTGACATGAGCGAACTTCCCTATGCAATTGTGTGCAAAGGATGCGAGCCTAACCAAGTAGAGCTTCTTGAAAAGGCTCTGCGCGATGCTTTAGAAGAGATCTGTACCAAAGGGATCCCTCCCTATATGATTGAATCCGCAATCCACCAATTAGAACTCAGCCGCATGGAGATTGTCGGTGATCACTCCCCTTTTGGCTTAACCCTCTTTATGCGCTCTGGTCTTGCAAAGCAACATGGCTGCGAGCCGGAACATGCGCTCACCATCCATTCTCTGTTTGAAACCATGCAAAAAAACATTCAAGACCCCACTTATCTTCCCAAATTGATTCGAAAGTACTTTTTGGATAACCCCCATCTTGTCAAATTGGTCATGGAGCCTGATGTTAAACTCACATCAGAAGAGAATGCTGCTGAAAAAACCCACTTGAACGAGATTCAGGGCCGGCTAAGCACACCTGAAATCCAAACGATATTAACCCAAACGCAAGAGTTAAACATCTATCAAAAACAAACCGAAGAGCAATCGATCGATTGTCTTCCAAAAGTGTCCCTCGCAGATGTGCCCCCTTTAGCACGCGACTTTCCCCTAAAACATACAACCCATCATGATCTAGAGATTTTCCATCACAACTGCTTTACTAACCAGATTCTATATGCTGACCTCACATTTGACCTCCCCGATATCACCGACGAAGAGCTTCCCTACGTCCATCTCTTGATCAGCCTATTGCCTGAACTGGGGTGCTCGACACGCACCTATCATGAAAATCTCGAGTTCATCCAAGCTCATACAGGCGGCATTGGTGCGACATGTTCCTTACATACGCAAACAACAAATCCAAAAGAAGCGCGCCCTTGTATCACGATCCGCGGCAAATCACTCTACCGTAAAGCAGATCACCTCTTGCCCCTCTTGCGCGATACCGCTCTCCATGCGCGTTTTGATGAAGCTGAACGCATTAAAGAATTGCTCCTTCAACTGAGAGAGGGCCAGCAACACCGCTTTACTAAACAAGCCATGCGTTATGCTACCCAACTCGCATCAAGTGGCCTATCTGTTGCAGGACACGTCAGCAATGCGTGGTATGGACTTCGCTACTATAAAACCATTGAAATGCTCTGTAAGCAATTAAATTTAGGAGAGCTCGTCGATAAGCTCCTTCTCTTAAAAGAAAAGATCTTTACCGCACATCACCCCCACCTCATTTTAAGCTGCGATCAAGAGATGTATCATACTCTTCAGAGCCACGATTACTATGGAATTGCCAATCTCCCTAAACTCCCTTTTACTCCATGGAAGGCTAATTATCTTCTCACCCCCGTGCCCTCGCAAGCTCGGGCCATCGCAGAGCCAGTGGCGTTTTGAGCCGGAGTATTTAATAAGATCTCTTACATGCATCCGCATGCTCCTGCTTTAGTCGTTGCCACCCATCTCTGCGAAAATAAAATTCTTCATAAAAAAGTTCGAGAGCAAGGAGGAGCCTATGGAACCGGAGCTTCGTACAACGCAACATTAGGCCTTTTCACTTTTCACTCCTTCCGCGATCCTCATATTGCTCAAACATGGAATACCTTTCACGAATCCCTGGAAAGTATTGCCGGAGGAAACTTCACTTTACAAGACATGGAAGAGTCAAAACTTGGAATCATTCAACATGAAGATGTTCCGCTTTCCCCAGGAACTCGAGCACTTACCGCTTATAGCTGGTGGCGCAACGGAAGAACAAAACAAATGCGCCAAGAATTCCGCGACCGCCTTTTAAGATTGACGCCTAAAGATGTCACCCACGCTCTTGCAACCGATCTTCTCCCTAAAATCAATGAGGGAATTTTCGTCAGCTTTGCTGGTAAGGACCTCATCGAGAGTGAACGGATAAAGTTGCAAGCAACGAATCTGAATTTGCCTCTTTTTCCAATATAACCATTTAACCTCTCTATCCGAACTTAAATAACCTGATAGATCTGCACCGCGAACTAAAGCTTCGCGGGCAATAAAAAATATTCTCACTACTTTCAGGTAAAAATTCATTCACATAGACGCTTACCACAAAACAGTCTATACTTTAAGGCTCCAAATAGGGAGCCGTTCATGGTTACAGCAGCTATTCAAATATTGAATAAAGGGCACCACCTCACTCTACACGATGAAGGGCGCCTCGCAAAATCCTCATTTACCGACCACCTCTTTCGCGCCTCTCATACGGCTCAAGTTCAAAAAATTACTGACTTTATCAAAAAAAATCTTTTAACCGCTTCCTCTAAACAGCAAGCTGAATATGTCCACCTCGCCGATGCCCTCATCTTGCGCTATAAAAATGACCAAGCAATCATTAAAAGCATTCGGCTCTTTGATCGATTCATTGCGCCTTATCGCAACAAGCTCGATTACCTCGAACCTGTAAATAAAATTAACTTTACAAAGTGGCAACGAGCTGGACAACCGATCCAGGTCTTTCGAGACTTTCCTAAATTCGCCTCTTTTCTTGAATCCTCTTACCTCTTAAGTCAACTTAAGGTCACTAGAGATCGGATCCGACTCATCCACGGAAAGCCGGCTCTTAAAGTGAACAGAGTTTGGCTCTCGGCTTCTTCTCTTCTCAAGCGGTTTGAAATTGTCAAATCTAAACAATATGATTCCACATTTGTGATCGACAAGACTTCAAAAGAGGTCTACACTTACCTCGACAACGGAAAAGGACTCCAAAAACACCACCCCTTCCTATCGACAAACACCCCTCTGAGCATACTCTCACGTGAAGACTATGCCACAACTCATAAGAAGGCGCTTTCTTTCATCCGAGCAAATGAACGCTCTTTAAGCGCCAAAGAAAGAGCCCAACGCAACCGAAAGCGCACCTTTATTCTGCAGTATGTCAGCTCGCACACACCTCGAGGCACATCTAATCTTTCTGCTCTCTTACGCAATCCGCGGCATCCTTTTATCCGTTTGATTATCGGCAAGGACAATCCTGAGCTCCATACAAAAAAACGGGAGGTCTATGAGGCTGGATATGGATGGAAACATGCCTCCAGGCTTCCAGGCCTCACGCAGCATGGCAGATTCCGCAGCCCAGATCCGTGGGAATATATGAGATCCATTAAAACAGTCACTAACATCCCCATTACCCAAAAAGAAGCGCATCAATTTTACCGATTTAGCATGAAATATCACAAAGATGGTGTCGAATTAGGAAAAGAGCCTAGTTTCAATCTTTTTCACCACAATTGCTCTGTTTACGCTAAAGAAGCGAGCAAAGCTGCCGGCCTTTTCATCCCCACTGAAATCCCCATTACAGAGGCTATGACCCGCATCTTACCAGAATGGATCCTTGCAATTGGGAGAACTGTACAATCTGCTACCACTTCCACAGCCGCTTGGTTTCGCAAAGAGAGAAAGCGGATCATCCCGCAAACAATTGGAAACGCCTTGCGCTCGATTGAAACTGGATTCAATGCATTGGTCTATAAAATAACCGATGTTGCCTTTGCCACTGCCATCATTCCAATTAGAGCTTTTCTCGGCGGAGCCTTTGGGCCGAACGGAGCTGCTTTCCGTCAACTCAATGAGCCTCAAGAAGAGATTGGCCCCCCTTTAAGAAACTGGAGCACTTGGTTTTCCCTCTCAAAGCTCACAGTCCATCTTCCTGGCATCGCTCAGGAATGGCAGCTTAAGCAACCCTCAACTGTTGTCTATCCTGAAGACCACATCAAATTGACAATCGTCCCTCCTTGCACATAAACTCCCCGAGGCTGTATAACAAAAAGCAGCCTATCTCTAGATTCGAGGAGTAAAATTATGTCAAAGCATCTTCTATTCAAATTTCCTTTACTTGCCTGCTGCGTCGCTCTGGCTGCTACTCCATTTGCCGAGTTGTCCGCAGCCCACTCAGATCATCACACATGTGTCTGCTCTCCTTCCAAAGGCTTCAGCGCTGTTGCCAAAACGGCGACCCCAGCTGTTGTCTTTATCAAAGTACAGAGCACTCCTGAAGCACAAGAAGCTTATGCAAGCCCATTTAACTTCCAAAGCCCTTTTTCAGATCAATTTGGCGATGAATTCTTTAAGCGATTCTTCGGAAGCCCACAACAATTTGGCCAACCGCAAAAACCAGCTCCCCAGCTTAGCCAAGGATCGGGATTTTTTGTCAGTCCAGATGGCTATATCATGACAAATGCCCATGTGATTAAAGGTGCTGATAAGATTACAGTGACTTTGAATGATGGGAGAGAACTTGATGCGACCCTCATCGGAGAGGATCCTCATACTGATGTGGCCATCATCAAAACAGAGGGCGCCAATTTCCCCTTTGTCACTTTCGGAAATTCTGATGAGATGGATATTGGCGAGTGGGTCGTTGCAATCGGCAGCCCCTTTCAACTCGAAGCGTCGCTCACCGTTGGCGTCATTAGTGCGAAGGGCCGGCAAAATCTGCGCATTACAGACCTTGAAGACTTTATTCAAACTGACGCTGCGATTAATCCAGGGAACTCAGGCGGCCCCCTTTTAAATCTCAATAGCGAAGTGATCGGGATTAATACTGCAATTGTATCTCGCACTGGAGGTTACATGGGAATCGGATTTGCGATCCCAAGTAACATGGCAAAAAACATCATGGATCAGCTCATCGATAAAGGGGCTGTAACACGGGGCTTCCTCGGCGTTTCTCTGCAGCCTGTCGATAAAGACATCGCCGATGCATTCAACCTCCTAAAACCTGAAGGGGCACTCATCTCTGAAGTTGTCAAAGATTCCCCCGCAGATAAAGCGGGATTAAAACAAGGTGACATCATTCTAGAATGCAACAGGGCGCCTGTTAAATCTCTGCAAAGCTTCCGCAATGATGTGTCGCTCATGAGCCCAGGCTCTTCCATTCAATTGAAGCTTAACCGAAAAGGGGAAATTGTCAATCTGCCCGTAACCCTTGGAACGGCAAATCAGGCGCTTGCTTCTGCAAGTGGCGTCGTCCAAAGGCTCGGCATGGAAATCGATAACCTCACTCAAGACTTAAGCAAACAACTTGGCTACGTCAAGGGGGAAGAGGGGGTTGTGATCACTAAGGTCAAACCAGGATCCCCTGCAGCGCTAGCAGGGATTCGCCCGGGCTATCTGATTCAAGCAATCAACCACAAAAAAGTGGCAAGCCTTGATGATTTTAGTGAAGCCATGAACAGCCCAGATAATAAAAACAACGTGCTCATGCTCGTGCGCCAAGGGAACATGACTCGGTTCTATTCAATTAAATTAGATTAAGACATGAAAAAACTGCCGAGAATTCTCTCGGCAGTTTTACAGACTAGTAGTCTGTAAATAAAGTTCTTGAAATTATTTTTGCGTCAAAGTCCCGGGGTTGGATCGGGATTAAGAGGAGCTGTGTTCATAGACACAGCCCCCCTTAATCCCGATTCAACCGCGGGCGCTTTCACGCGGAAAATAATACCAAGAACTTTATTTACAGACTACTAGAGCTCTCTACCAGGTTTCGCTAGAAATCGAAGCGCGAGCGCATATTGATGCACAGCTCTTTGAGTTTTTTCAAGCTCTGCTTCTAATGTTACCAAAGCCAATGCATCGACCTCAAGGCTTTTAGTAAATGCCACTTTTGCATCATCATACGCAGTTGTTTTCCTTGCTATTTTAAGGTATGCGATATGGTCGTTACAATCTTCAATTTCTGAAATGAGTTCAGCTTCCTTTGTTTTAAGAATAATAAATTTATCTGAAATGACAGCCCTTTTCTGAGCGTGGGCCCTTGATTTCAAATGATTAAAATTTTTACATCAAATCGCAAATTAAACAGATAACATGTTTATTTCCAAGAACTTGCATCACCCCTCCACTCTTTAAAATTAATTTATATCCCTTCCGGTTCAAAAGGACCCAATATGCTCCTACTGTAAAAGATGGGTTGCAGAAGATCTATCGCAGCGGATATATCTACAAAAGGTCAGGAATTATTTTAGGAAGGCTTACTCCTGAAGGCAGTTAAGCTCAGCAGCGCTGGCAGATGCAACGAGGAAATGCCCCCATTTTACCACGGCCTGGAAAGACTTGTTAACTATCCGGATTTAAGAGGATTTATGTCGTTAAGAAAGCTCTTTGTTATCTGTGCGCTCCCATTCGTTCTTGAAGCAAGCGTCCCCACCATCTTAGATCCTCCGCAGATCCTAAATTATGTCGAGCAGCAATTAAACCACACGGGATTCCTTCGCAAATCAGATAACGGCATGGTTTATTTGGAAGTTGCACAGACCTACATTACAGCGATTATTCCGATGCTCAACAACAAAAATATCGAGATGCCTCCCTACTTTGAAAAGGGAGGGATTGGCGCTCATGTCACGGTGATCCTTCCTGGAGAAGTGGATTGGAGCAAAGCGCCCTCGCTTCCCTGGGGAGCCCAAATCCCCTTTAATATCGCGCATTTTGTGAGTGTGGTTCCCGACAAGCAACCTCCCGCACCCTATACAAAAAAAGTATCTAAGTTGTATCTGTTTACCCTCGAGGCAGCTGCTCTAGAGTCTCTTCGATTGGTGGTTGGACTCCCTCCCCAGATTAATGGCCAAGAGTTTCATATCACTGTTGGAGTGGAGTATGCGGGGCCTTGAGACATCGTCTTAGAAATCCAACCTAGCCATGAGACTGATCCCATAAAACCCGAGGTCTTCATCGGGACGCACATAAATCGGCGCTGAAGCACTGGTGAACCGCTCAGTTTGATACTGGCGCCACCAATACTGGCTCTCAAAGCTTACACTGATTCCAAAATGGCAGCGATCTCTACAGAAGTTCCGATCCCAAGCAATTCCAAAGGAAAGCTGTGCCATCGGATTCAACAAATTAAAATCACTATCCAAATCGATTGTCTTTGTATGGTCGGGTAACACCTGATCTTGCGATAGATCGAAATGGCCAACCAACACAGCGCCAGAGAGATTGCTCATAAAACTTAAGCCACAGCACCACTCCCAATTGGATCCAATACCAAAACGAAGTCCGGCTCCTTTATAATCATTATGCGTGTTGATTTTAAATTCTTCTCCGGCTGGAACATCGCCGCCTGTGTAGTTCACATGGGCATGTTGATGGATCCATGCCCCTTTACATCCTACATAGGGGCGCAGTGCAAGCGATTTTGCAAGATAATATGCGCGTCCAATTTCCAGATCTGCTGTTTGGAAATTAATCCCTAAATGAGCATGGGACCCTGTGACATTGGCTAAGGGAAATTGCCCTTGAAAGGCTAAGAGAGGAAATACAGATCCGTCTGCATGACGAGATGCTTCAGGCTGAAAATTGGTATAGATCGCATAGATGTCCCATCCATCGTGAGGCAAATGAACTCCAAATCCCACACGGAACCCCGATTGCCAATCAAATTCAAGCTTCTTTGGCACTGCATCCGTAAAGACCCCAGGAGAAGAGCTGGATCGCTCGACCGCAAATTCAAGGCCTCCCTCGCGCGTCTGCCAAAAGAGCCACTCCCCTGTAAAATAAACGCCGCCTCTTGGCGCATAGACGCCTGTGCGTGGATAAGAGCTGTCATCAGGATGTTGGATGTCATCCACTTGAGCCTGCAGGGCTCCTACCTTCCGCTCCAGGTCTTTGATCCGTTGCGTCTCTCCACTTTCAACTGGCGGCTGTGATGCATAAATGTTCGGAGCATTGTTCGCAACAAGCGAAGAGCTGCGATGTTTCATTAAAGAGGACTGTTTAGCCTCCGGCAGTTTTCGATCTGTCTTTGGATATGTTTTGCTCACGACCCAATCATTTTTTACGCGAGACGTTCTTTTGGGCTGATCTGATGGAGCTGCCACAACAGGTTCATTTTGCACAGGTCTCTTGCTTCCAACAAAATGTGCCTTTGGCTTCTTGCGCACCTTGGGAGCCGCAGAGTTAGAGTCTTGTTTCTGTGGGATCGTGTCTGATACTGAAACTGAGCGCACAGGGCGAGTTTCTAATGGAGGTTCTTCTGAAAAGACAGCCTGGGAAAACAAGATAGAGAAAACAGTCAGTGAACAGATAAACTTGGATCCCATAGCTTTGTCCCTCAAGAAAAGTTTTTCTTTGGGTTATAGCCTTGAAACAGGATTTTGTTAAATAAAAAAAAGGAATTGCCCTTCTATTTCTTTAGCGAAGCTAACAGCTGCTTGAAGGCAGGGTCTTGGCGGATCGAATTAAAGCAAGCATCCGAGAGCACCTCGTTGAGATTACCGACCCCCTGTTCGATGGCAGTTTGCAACCAACCAACAGCCGGTGTAACCTCGCAAAGAGAGGCATGGGCATAGGCATTGCGCAAAGCAGTCTCCGCGGTCGGCCACGTTTGAAAACTGGTCCCTGAGAGCTCCGTGACAAGCTTGTAGTTCTTATGATCAAAGGCGGCCTTATGAAGTAAGCAAAGCGCATCGGCAGTGAGATCTTCGCGAATTGCAAGCAACAATTCATAGGCAGGCTCGAGATTTCCTTTTTCATACATCAAGAGCGCCGCATATTGGGTTGCTGCAGAATAGAGCATGCCCTGTTTTGTCTCAGTGCGAATTGCGTTAAATATACCAAGCGCGTCCTCTTTACGCCCAAGTTCCATCAACTCTTCCCCCCTTTGCCAGTTGTTCGCGCAATGTCACATCTTGGTCTTTCTCTGAAAAACGGCGGGATTTGCGAAAGGCCTCGAAACTTTGAAACGCAAGGAGAAAGAAAATAGCCCCTGCAATAAATGATTGAAGAAGAAAAAAAAGAAGGCTTGCAATCAAGGCAATCGACATGCTTGCAATGAGCGCAAAGCGAAATCCTCTGGCACCAAATATCGCTTCTAACACAATGCGCAGCAGTTGGCCTCCATCTAGGGGAAGCACAGGGAGCAAATTAACAACAGTCCAAAACAGGTTGATGTCTCGGAAATTAGTGAGTAAAAGGCCGATCATGCCGGTGCTTAAGGAAGAGACCTTGAGAAGGGCGTCTGCGCCGATATACAGAAAAAAACCAAACAGAGGTCCATCAAATACAATCAGAAATTGTTTCCAGAAAGAAAGCTTCTGTCCATCATGAAAGGTAACCCCTCCCATCGCAACAAGCTCAATGCGGGGGTGCTGGCCAAATAATGTTGCGGTCAGCGCATGGCCATATTCATGGAAAAGCACAGAGATGAAAATGATCCCTATCCAAATGAACATCCCCATCAGACTTTGGCTAAAAAAATATCCAATTAGCGCAGAAAAAATCCAGAATGCAGGATGGATGGTAAGAGGGATCTTTCCTGGAAAATGAAGCATTATCGTGGTTTAAACTCTTTGATCGCCTTGAGCATCGTCTCTCCCATCTCTGCGGGAGATTGAGCGATAAATACTCCAGCTTTTGCCAAAGCGTCCATTTTATCTTTGGCAGTCCCTTTTCCGCCAGAAATAATCGCACCAGCGTGCCCCATTCTTCTTCCTGGAGGGGCTGTTGCCCCTGCAATAAAGCCTGCAACAGGTTTTGTACAATGCGTTTTAATCCACTCTGCGGCCTCTTCCTCTGCATTGCCTCCAATCTCTCCCATCAGAAGGATCGCCTCCGTTTCCAAATCGCTCTCAAAGAGTTTTAAAACATCAATGAAATTAGTTCCATTGAGTGGATCTCCCCCAATGCCAACACACGTCGTTTGTCCTAAACCGAGCAGGGTCGTCTGCCATACAGCTTCATAGGTCAAAGTCCCTGAGCGCGAAACAATTCCCACTTTGCCGCGCTTATGAATGTAGCCTGGCATAATCCCGATTTTACACTCTCCAGGGGTAATCACTCCTGGACAATTAGGTCCAACTAACCGACTGCGTTTGCTTGTGCGCATCACTCGACTCACCTCAAGCATGTCGCGCACCGGAATTCCTTCAGTGATACAGACAATGAGCGGAATCCCAGCATCTTCAGCTTCCAAAATTGCATCCGCTGCATAGGGAGCTGGAACATAGATGACCGTTGCATCACACTGAGTTGCCTTTTTCGCATCATAGACAGTGTCAAAAACGGGAAGCCCTAAAATCTCTTGCCCCCCTTTTCCAGGAGTGACGCCACCGACATATTGGGTGCCATAAAGAAGCCCCTGTTCTGTATGGAATGTCCCAGCTTTTCCTGAAATTCCCTGAGTGATGACTCGTGTTTTTTTATTAATCAAAATCGCCATGGTTAATTATCCTCGTACATAGTTAAGAAAGTTTTTGCAACTAGTTTTCGCGTGAAAGCTCCCGTGGTTAGACGATCGCAAATGCCGCTGTATTAATTTAATACAGCTAAATTTACGATCGTCTAACCACGGGACTTTGACGCAAAAATAGATGTAAAAACTTTATTAACTATGTACTAATTTTTAAGTACAGCAACGACTTTTTCAGCAGCTTCAGCAAGGCCATCTGCAGTCACAATAGGCAGCTTAGAATCTTTTAAAATTTTCTTGCCCTCATCCACATTGGTTCCTTCCATCCGCACAACAAGTGGGACTTTTATTCCCATTTCAGATGCTGCATGCACAATCCCGTCCGCTAACA
>CAYWSY010000003.1:0-6273 GCA_964461105.1 uncultured bacterium | reverse complement strand
GGCATCGGCAATGAGATCGCAGCGAACAATGCCGCCAAAGATGTTCACTAAAATCGCTTTAACATGCGGGTCACTTAAAATAATCTTAAACCCAGCTGCTACTTTTTCTTTAGATGCCCCGCCACCTACATCAAGGAAGTTTGCAGGTTTTCCACCGTAGTGTTGGATAATGTCCATTGTTGCCATTGCAAGCCCAGCTCCATTGACCATACAGCCAATATTCCCTTCAAGGGCGATATAAGCCAGATCAAACTCTTTGGCAGACACTTCATTTTTTGACACTTGCGTCGGATCAAAAAAATCAGCAATTTCAGGCTGACGGTAAAGTGCATTATCATCCACAGAGAGCTTCGCATCGAGGGCAAAGAGCTTACCATCTGGAGTTTCTACAAGAGGGTTGATCTCAAGCAAGGACGCGTCAGTGTCAATAAATGCTTTAGCAACTCCGCTGGCAATCATTGCACCTTCTTTGGCCATCCCTCCCTTCCATCCCATAAAAGAGCATAAGCGCACTTGTCTAAAAGGACGTAAGGAACCATTAAGTTCAATCGGAAGTTTTAAAATTTTCTCAGGATGTTTTTCTGCCACCTCTTCAATTTCCATCCCCCCTTCAGGCGATGCAATTAAAATAGGCACTCCCTTATCGCGATCGATCACAGCACCAAGATAATATTCTTTTTTGATATCTAGAGGTTTAGAAATCAGCACTTGATGGGAAACCACTCCCTCCGGACCAGTCTGATTATTGACCATCTTCATTCCAATGAGCTTCTCTGCAATTGAGACGATCTCTTCAGGAGTTTTTGCAAATTTCACTCCACCTGCTTTCCCGCGGCCCCCTGCATGCACTTGGATCTTGATAACGGCTTCTTTTAAATGGAGCTTTTTAATGATCGCATCCACTTCTCTAATCTTATGCGCCACTCCAAACTCAGGGATTGGAATCCCGTACCGTTTAAGAATTTCCTTTGCCTGAAACTCATGCGTATTCATGTGATCGTCCCTTTATTTGTCTCAAATTCTTTTATCTGATACACTCGGTTTTCGATCAACTTAAAACGATTGCTTTTCAAAAGATGTTTAACTTCTTAAAAACTGGATATGAGAAAGTCAAACAGGCACTGTCCAAAACAAGGTCGCTTCTATCCCAGAGGCTCAAGGCCCTTTTCGGAAAACCCTGGGATGACTCCACGTTCGATGAGCTCGAGCAAATCCTCTATGAATCTGACTTAGGGTCTGCCTGCGCTCAGGACTTTGTGGCACACCTCCGGAGCGCCTTGCGCACGCAGCCCACAAACGACATTCAACAGATTCTATCCATCATCCAGGCTCATGCGTTGGATATTCTCAAGGCTCCCCCAAAAATCACAGCTGCCGTTCCATCAGAGGGCGAACCTCTTGTTATTTTGATTGTCGGCGTGAATGGAAGCGGGAAAACCACATCGATTGCCAAACTTGCTAAATCCTTTCAAGCTGATAAGAAAAAAGTGATCTTAGCTGCAGGCGACACCTTTAGAGCAGCCGCGATCGATCAACTCAGTTTATGGGCAGAGCGGTTAAATATCGATATTGTCAAATCAAAGCCAGGAAGCGACCCATCTGCTGTCGCATTTGATGCGCTCACTGCTGCTAAAACCAGAAGAGCAGACGTCGTTATCATCGATACGGCAGGCCGCCTGCAAAATAAAACTGATCTGATGCATGAATTAGAGAAATTACGGCGCGTCTGCACCAAGGTTGTTCCCCATTCTCCTCATGAGACACTCCTTGTCCTCGACGCAACCACAGGACAAAACGCAATTGATCAAGCAGCAGTATTTAACCAATTTACGCCGCTCACAGGGTTAATCCTTGCAAAACTCGACGGATCTGCCAAAGGAGGGATTATTCTTTCCATCTATAAACAAAGCGGAATCCCTGTACGCTGGATCGGCACCGGCGAGGGGGCTGATGACTTTGAGCCCTTTGATCCTAAAGCTTATGTGGATGCTTTGTTTACAGACACTACCTAAATCAACATCTGCCCGAAATCAATGATCTCAGCAAAAAAATCTTCGGCACTAACCCCCTCATCAACCCCATTAACATGAATTAAAATGGGACGAATCGACATTTTTTCCTGAATATCCAGATGAGTTATTTTCTGCTGCACGTCTCTAATTACATCTATTTGAACCGGATGTTTTGAAAACTTGATCTCACAGACATACAGTGTGTTGTATTTCGTCTGAATCATATAGTCAATTTGACATCCCATCTGTGTATGTCGATTTTGTGCAAGATGGTTAACCCGTTTTCCTTGCACAAAAACGCAAGAAAATCAATTTTGTGCAAGGAAGACGGGTTAGCCATCTTGCACAAAATCAAAGCCAAAAACTATAAACAACTTATAATTAATGATTTAAATAAAGATTGCAGCAGACAATGCTGTAATAACAAGAAGTGAAAAGATAAACATCTTGCGCGCCCAGACTTGATCATTTGCGCACTTAAACCCCTTTGCGGCTAGCCAGATCCAGGCACTCCCTAAAACCGCCGCGATGCAAGCATATCCCACGCCTGTGTAATGAAACGCAGTGAGCATCAAAGCTGCTGCAAGGAAACCAATGGTATAGAGCAAGATCTGAACCTTAGTTACAAAAACCCCCTTAACGATGGGAAGCACGGGAATTGAAGCTTGGGCGTAGTCTCGGATCCGATAAATCGCGATCGCATAGAAGTGGGGCATCTGCCACAATACCATCATAACAAAAAAGATCAATGCTCCTAAATCCAAACGATGGCTTACAGCTGTGTACCCAACAATTGGAGGCACCGCGCCTGCTATGCTTCCAATCAGCGTTCCATGCACTGTCTGGTACTTCGAAAAACTATAAAAAATCACATAAAAGACTAGTCCCAACAACGCTACCGACATCGATAACAAATTGGCAAACGTTGCAAGCAAGCAAGTTCCTAATACGCCTAGCACCGTTGCAAAAACAAGCGCATGTTTTACAGAAATTAAGCCGGCTGCTACAGGACGATGTTTTGTGCGCGCCATCTCCAGGTCAGCTTTGCGGTCGATGCAGTTGTTTAAAACACAAGAAGAGGCGATCACAAGCATGAGTCCAACTAGTGTCGCAACGATTAATTTCACGTCGACACTCCCCGTTGAGGCTAAGGCAAATCCCCCAGCTGTCGTGATGAGATTGCCCATGATGATTCCAGGCTTTGTAAGCAGCCAATAGGTGCGAGTCACATACGAGAGGTTTTTCATTGTGATGCCTTTCCCATATCCATCATTAAATTATAATTCAGGTTATTCATAATCCAGAGAGAACCCCCAATTACAATAATGATAACAAGGACGGTGAAAAGAAATATGATCGTATTCCAATGAGGCTTTGACTCTAATCCTAGATGAAAAAAGAAAATAAGTTGCAAAATCGCCTGAAGAAAAGCAATCCCCACCACGGTGAACATTAAAGCCCCGTCTGAAAGATGTTCATGCACAACAATCTGATACGCAGATAAAAGCAAGAGCAATGATAAAACAAATCCGAGAAATGAAGGCTTTAAGCTGACATTCCAGCCATGATGTAAATCAATCATATTATTTCACTCCTAAGAGATAGACAAAAGTAAAGATAAGAACCCAAACGATGTTCAAAAACTGCCAAAACATCTTCAAACAGGTCAATCTCCGCATGCTGACATGAGAGATCGATTCTTCACGCCACACTGGAATCAGTAAGACAATGACCCAAGCAAGGGCAAATACCAGATGCAAAGAGAAGGTGCCGACGAGGGTATAATAGGCGGAAAGAAATGCGCTGTTTGCCCAGCTATGCCCTAAATGGTACAGCCGAGACATATCACCCAATTGTAATCCAAAAAAGAACAGTCCTAAAAGAAAGGTTAAACTAAAAAAAGCAATCGTTCTCTTTTTGTCTTTTCGATGAGTATAAGCTCCTGCAAGACCTGCTGTTAAACTACAACACAGCAACAAGATGCTCTGCATCAAGGCACAAGGTAAATAAAAAATCTCTCTTCCCGAAGGCCCCCCATACGTGCTTGTTCCCAAAACCGCATAGGTAGCAAAAAAGGTTCCAAAAAGGACAAAGTCGGTCAACAGATAGACCCAAAAACCAAAGGTTGTTCTCCCATAAGTATCATGATGGGGATCTGGAAACTGTTCATGTGCAATTGACTGTTTTTGTTTCATATGGCTGCTTTCCTACGTTCAATGCGTGCAACTTCATCTGCTGAAATGTGATAATCTGGGTGTTTTTCACTTAAATGTAGAACCACGCATACAAGAATTCCAATGACGCCTAATGCTGCTAACCAGAACATGTACCAAATCGCACCAAAGCCCACAAGAAAACTAAAGATCCCCATGTAAAAGCCCATAGCGGTGTTTTTAGGCATATGAATGGGCTCATAGTTCCGTTCTAAGACAGTTTCCTTCTTATGTTTTGCCACCCAAAAAGCATCCTTACAGTGAACTTCTGGAAGAAAAGCAAAATTATAGGCAGGTGGAGGGGAAGAGGTAGACCACTCCAAAGTCCTTCCATTCCATGGATCCCCTGTAAGATCCCGATTTTCACGGCGCTGCTTGATACTGACAACTAACTGCAGAACTTGCAATCCAACACCGGTAGCTACAATTACAGCGCCTATTGCAGCTAGCGTAAACAGAGGCTGCCATTCTGCCATGTTATAGTAGTTAAGACGCCGTGTTGCGCCCATCAGCCCCAACAAATAAAGAGGGGAAAACGCAATCAGAAAACCGATGATCCAGAACCAAAATGCAGCTTTTCCTAAACCCTCATGAAGTTTGAATCCGGTAAACTTCGGAAACCAGTAGGAATAGGCAGCAAAAAAGCCGAACACCACTCCCCCGATAATCACAAAGTGAAAATGGGCAATTAAAAATAAGCTATTGTGAAATTGAAAGTCCGCTGCAGGAATGGCCAAAAGAACTCCTGCCATCCCTCCCAACGTAAAAATCACGATGAATCCCATAAACCAATACATCGGGGTCGTAAACGTGATCTTTCCACGGAACATCGTAAAGAGCCAATTGAACACTTTGACGCCTGTTGGCACCGCAATGATCATCGTCATGATACCGAAAAATGCATTGACGTTTGCACCTGCACCCATCGTAAAGAAATGGTGCAGCCACACAATAAACGAGAGAAATCCAATTGCAACAATGGCCCAGACCATCGAGGCATAGCCAAATAGCTTTTTATGAGAAAACACAGAAACCACTTCAGAAAAGACTCCAAACGCTGGCAAAACCAGGATATATACCTCTGGATGTCCCCAAGCCCAAAACAAGTTGATATACATCATCGGATTTCCGCCAAAATCAGGCGTAAAAATCTTTGTGTCTAACAAGCGGTCAGTTGTGAGCATTGCAGTCGTTCCTGTTAAAATCGGGAACGCAAACACCACAAGGATCATCGTAATCAAAGAAGCCCAGACAAAGATCGGCATTCTCATCAATGTCATCCCCGGACAGCGCATTTTTAAAATCGTCACTAAGAAATTAACTCCTGAGAGCAAGCTTCCCACCCCCGAGATTTGAACACTCCAGAGCCAGTAGTCGACTCCTACACCAGGATTATATTTAAGGCCCGATAAGGGAGGATACGCAGCCCAACCTGTTCCTGCGTATTCCCCAATTACCAAGGAGACCATGACAAACATCCCCCCCATAGCAAATAGCCAAAAACTCAAATTATTTAAGAAAGGGAAAGCGACATCGCGCGCGCCAATCTGAATCGGAACGAGCAAATTCATAAGACCAAACATTAGTCCCATCCCGACAAAAAAGATCATCGTCACTCCATGGGCAGTGACAACCTGCTGAAAGTGAGCAGCTCCGAGATACCCCATCGAATCACCAACAGCAAACATCTGCTGCGCACGGATCATCAGTGCATCAATGAGTCCCTTAGATAACATGACGGCCGAGACGACAATGTACATGATCCCAATTTTCTTATGATCAACCGATGTGATCCATTCAGTCCACAGCCACTTCCATCGCTTTGTGTACGTCAACAACGCAATCAAACCGATAGCTCCTAAAGCCATCGAAAGACCTGCCATCGCTTCAATCCAGTCATGCTGAAACGCAGTTAAGTTAAGTCTTCCAAACATATTACTTCGCAGGCTCCATGTATTTCATCAAAATCTGATTAAAGAGGTCCTTTTGACCTAATACAAACACGCTGACAGGATCATATTGACTCGGGGCAATAAGAGGCAGATAGG
>CAYWSY010000002.1:0-48807 GCA_964461105.1 uncultured bacterium | reverse complement strand
ACCGCGGGATCTTTCGCGCAGCCCAAATTCAAACTTTCGAGTTCACTTGGGTATAAACAAAATCTCAGGTATGCTGCAAAAAATACCCGATAAATATTATGCCACTCTATTCTAAAGAAAGCATTGAACTCTTACGACAACGGATCGATTTAACAGAGGTACTATCAGGACATCTGCAGATGCAGCGTGCGGGAAGTGCGTTTAAAGCGCTCTGTCCGTTTCATGAAGAAAAAACGCCCTCATTTGTCGTTCAGAGGGGAGATACCCACTATCACTGTTTTGGTTGTGGTGCCCATGGAGATGCGATTAGCTTCTTAATGACTCATGTGAAGATGGGTTTTACCGAGGCAATTGAGAGCTTAGCTGAGCGGTTTCAAGTCACCTTAGAACAAGTGGACGACCCGAATCAAAAAAAGGGACCGAGCAGAGCAAAGTTAAAACAGGCGCTCGAGTTAAGCTCAAAATTATATCATTATTTATTGCTTCATAGTGAAGAGGGGCACCTTGCCCTTCATTACCTTTATGAACGGGGGCTTGGGCTTGATTTTATTCGGCAATTTGAAGTGGGATTTTCTCCAAGCCAAGGGGATGTCCTCATCCGCTATTTGAGGGAACAAGGTGTGGATGGGGAAGTGATGCAAGAAGCGGGGCTCATGAATTCCCGCGGCAGAGATTTCTTTTCCGATCGGATCACATTTCCGATCCGAGATGCCATGGGTTCTGTGATTGGATTTTCTTCCCGTAAGTTTAAAGAGGAGACTTTTGGGGGAAAGTATATCAATACGTCAGAAACTCCGCTGTTTAAAAAATCGCATGTTCTATTTGGGCTCAGTTATAGCCGCAAGCGGATTGCCAAAGAACAGCTAGCGATCATTGTCGAAGGTCAGGTCGATGCTCTGCAATTAATCTTTGCTGGATATGATTATACTGTGGCTGGCCAGGGAACTGCTTTTGGTGAAGACCATGTGAAGGAACTCATTCAACTAGGCGTCCATAAGGTTTATCTTGCATTGGATGGGGATACGGCGGGTCAAGAAGCTACAGTGAAAATTGGACATCTATTTCAGAAAAAAGGGATTGAAGTGCTCGTTGTTCCCATGCCGCAGGGAGCCGATCCTGATACAGTATTAAAAGAATGGGGCCCTTCCCATTTTGGCACATTGCTGAGTGAGAGCAGAGACTATTTAAGCTTTATTTTTTCCCATTTGTCGAAAGGCCATGATCTCAATTCCCCCTCACAAAAAAATGAGATTGTTCAGGCAATTACAGAAAAGATTCGCAGCTGGGAACAGCCTGTGATGATTCATGAGAGTCTGCGCAAGTTAGCGGAGATTGCCCAAGTTCCTGAATCTGCAATTGGAGTGGGGCAGATTTCGATTCCCGATCTGTATATCAAAAAGAGCTCCTCGGTGAAGTTCCATCAAGTCGATGCAGATCGCATTTTAGAGACCGATTTGTTGCGGTGGTTAATTCTGTTAGGAGCAGAGCAGCCCTATTTGATTGAGCTTGCCAAGCTCAATGTCAAAGAGGAATTTTTCCATGTAGATGGGGCGCGCCGTCTTTATCTGAAGCTAATTCAAGCTTATGAGAGTGCCCAAGTGTGTGATCTTCTCTCTTTGAGCCAAGCGATTGAACAGAGCGATGATTCTCAATTAATGGTAGAGATCATGGAGCGGAAAATTAATACTCAGAAGGGGGAAGAGGGGATTAAAGAGACGCTGCGAAAAATGCTTGTGCGCCAGTGGATGGAGGAGAGAGAGCTTGTGAGATCCAAGATACAAGAAGGGAATGTAAGCGAGGAGGAGATGGGGGAGCTTGCCAAGCAGTTCGACGAGATCAGAAAGCGGGTTCCTGAGTTAATTTTTCCAGAAACTTCTTCGAAGTAGCTGATATAAGTTATTGTTTTTCAGTGACATGTGTTTGTTGCTTGCAATTTTGCATTTAAAATGCAAAATTGCAGACATTGCATGAGGCCTTATGGATGACTACATCAAACGCTCCCTGGAACCGATACTAAAGAAAGCGGCAAGCCAATTTCCTGCTGTTGTTCTTACCGGTCCCCGGCAAGCGGGAAAAACCACAATTTTAAAGCATTTATTTTCGCATACTCATAAATATCTCTCATTAGAAGCGCCTGATATTCGCGCTGCTGCCGCGGCAGATCCCAGGGGGTTTATTGAACTTTACCCACCACCGATCATCTTCGATGAGATCCAATATGCTCCAGATTTGCTTTTCTATATTAAAGAAAAAATTGATGAGAATCGAAATAAATACGGACAATATATCTTAACTGGATCTCAAAATCTAATTCTTCTGCAAACAGTTACTGAAAGTTTGGCCGGCCGTACAGCGATGCTAAGGCTTCTCCCTTTATCCTATATTGAAATGAAGGGGCGGCCAGATGCGCAGTTTGCGTGGGAAAAAAAAGATGATGGTGTGGCTCCGAATAAACTTCCTATTGGAGATTTTTGGAAACTTGTTTTACGAGGATGTTATCCAGAGCTTATTGAACATCCTGAAAAAGATGCAACTCTCTGGCAGGGAAGTTATATTCAAACGTATTTGGAACGAGATATTCGGGGATTAAGACAAATTGGGGATTTAACACAATTTCAGCTCTTCTTAAAGGCAATTGCGGGAAGAAGCGCTCAATTATTTCAATTTTCTGATGTTGCTAAAGATATTGGTGTTTCTCTTAATACGGTGAAGGCGTGGCTTGCTATTTTAGAGGCGACCTATCAAATTATTATTCTTCGTCCCTATTTTACTAATATTAATAAGCGGCTTGTAAAAATGCCTAAAATATATTTTACCGATGTTGGTACTCTCTGTTATCTTGCAGGGTTGCGAGATATTGATCATTTGAGTTCAGGTCCAATGGCAGGGGCAATTGCAGAAACATTTGTGTTTTCTGAAATTTATAAACGATTGTCTAACCGAGGGATTGACCCGCAGCTTTATTTTTGGCGTACTGCATCGGGAAATGAAGTCGATCTTTTAGTGGAAGATCAAGGTCAATTAATTCCCATTGAAATTAAAGCCTCTTCAACGCCAAAGCCCATTATGGCAGATAATATTGTGTCATTTTGTAAAGACTTGGGAGAGAAAGTAACTAAAGGTTATGTCGTTCATTTAGGGGAATTACAGCTTCCTTTGGGACGACAAGTCAGTGCTTTACCGTTTGTCAATTTGTAGGAATCTCAGCGCATTGTGATGCGCGATCTGGCTTGCCACCTCCGGTGTCAGAGAAAGGTGCGCTATCAGATCCTCTAATAGATGCGGATAGCACGATGCATTGGAATACCTGGGGAAATAGGGGGTGGTGCAGTGATGCTTTTTCAGCAGGGCTTCCATGTCGCTCGCATGAAAGAAATCAGCCCCAAAGCACAGAGTCTCATGACCTCCCAAGGAGAGGCCATATTCCACATGCCGGATCAGTGCGGTGGGGTCGGTTTTGTGGATAAAGGGGGCAAATAGATTGAGTCCAATCACTCCCTTGCGCCGGATCAGCTCTTGTGCAAGCCACTCGGGGAGGTTGCGCTCTTGGGAACAGATTTCTCGAAAATTGCTGTGACTTGCAAGAACAGGAAGATGAAGTCCTTGTGCGTCGCAATAATTTAAAATCTCCTCTGCGAGCTTGTCACTTGTATGGCTAAAGTCAATGGGGATGCCCTTGGTAGCCATCCAGTCGATGAGGATTTTACCATCGCTTTTAAGCCCTTTATTTGAACCTGTGCCTCCACCAAAGCGGTTTTCCCCATTCCAGGTGAGTGAAATGTAGGCAATGTGATGCATTGCCTGTGCCCACCCCTCAAGACGCTTTAAGGCAACAGATAGGGGTTCACTCTCTTCTGCAAAGCCAGACGCATTTTCAAACGCGGGGGTCAGTGTGATCGCCTCGACATTTTGTGCGATCTGATGAAACCAATTGATTTGCTTTTCGGCGATCTGCGTGGATCCTGGTTTCGTTTCACAGAAGATTGCGGTTACTTGATGAATGACATGTCCCTGTTTGAGCTTTGGAAAGCAGACGCAGCAGGCCTCATCATAGGGATCTCTTCCAGGCGCATGCGCTAAGTATTCGAGAAGGTCGCAGTGCAGGTCTACAACATCCATCTAGTTCCCTTCTTGAATGTGATGAAAATCGACAAGCTCCTTAAAGAAGGAAAAGACCTTGTGCAACAGAGCGATCCGATTTGCACGAATTGCGGGATCATCGCATAAGATTTTGACTTGGTCAAACAGATGTGCCAGCGGCAGCTGGAGCGTTGCCATGAGTTCGAAGGCTTTGACGTACTGCTTTTCTGCAAGCATTTGAGGCCATTGTTTTTCAACAAGATCAAGTACGCGAATAAGTTCTCTTTCTGCAGGCTCCTCTGCGAGACTTCGATTAAAAGTGGTGGTTGCAGCTTGTGAGAGCTGCCCTTTTGCGCGTTTGTATACCTCAACTAATTTGGCAAATTGGGTGCCCGATTTGCGGAAGGCGTGGAGAGCCTTAGTTTTGCAATATTGATCGTATGGATCTGTGCACATCGTTTGCAGGGAAGCTTCAACCTCATCTTTTTTAAACCCAAAATCTTCGAAGAGATTCTTTGCGCGCGCTGTGATAAAGGAGAGCATTTCTGCAACTGTTGTCGCAATCAAAGTTGGATTGTTTTTAAGCTTCGGGAATACCTGGCAGCCTTCCATGAAAATCTGTTTTAAATCGATGCCCCGTTTGGCATCGATCAGCATCTTAATCAATCCGATCGTTTGACGGCGGAGTGCATAAGGGTCGCTCGATGAGGTGGGTTTTAAGCCAACAGAGTAACAACCGATTAAGTTATCGAGTTTATCCGCAAGACTGAGCACGATGCCCGTCGGAGTTTGAGGCAGGGGAGCTCCCTCTGCGCGTGGCATCCAGTGCTCCTCGATGGCGCTTGCGATCTCTCTCGGCTCTTTTTGAGCCAATGCGTAGTATTTACCGATGGTTCCTTGGAGCTCAGGGAATTCGCCGACAAGTGCGGAGGCTAAATCCGCTTTACAGAGAAGAGCTGCTCTTGAAACTGTTGAGGGATCAGCAAGTTCAAGGTGTTGATTGACCAGTTGAGCTAAAGAGACGATCCTCTCGACTTTATCCAGCATCGAACCGAGTTCTTTTTGGTATGTCATCACTTTGAGCTTTTCGTTGAATTTCTCTAGGGGCTCAGCTTGATCTTGAGTAAACAAGAAGACACCATCAGAGAGGCGCGCAGAGAGCACTTTTTGATTCCCTTTGCGGATGAGCGCTGTTGGTGTGTTATCCGCCGTGATGATGAATTGGTTTAACAAATTGCCTTTGCGATCTGCTACAGGGAAATATTTTTGGTGCTCGACCATTTCAGAAATCAGCACTTCTTGAGGCGCTTTGAGAAACTTCTTATCAAAGTCAGCTACAGTCAATTGGGGCCATTCTACTAAATGGAGCACTTGCGGAAGTACCTTGGCGTGTTCGAGCGTTTTCGCATTTAATTTCTTCTCCAATTTTGCTAATTGAGAAAGGATCGATTGTTTACGCTCTTCGATGTCTGCTAACACAAAGTGCTTGCGCAATGCAGCCAAGTAGTCTTTGGGGGATTTGAGGCTAAATTTTACAGGTTTCAGTTGGGCGTGACCATAGGAGATTCGATTGGAGTGAATCGTGCCTACTTCAAAGGGGATGACCTTATCGCCAAGTAACGCGACAATCCAATGAATGGGACGTGCGTAGCTGATATCGAGATCTCCCCAACGCATTTTTTTGGGGAAGTCAAGGTTTAAAATCAGTTTAGGTAGCGCTTCAGAAAGTAAACAATAAGTCGATTTGCCTTTTTGGGGGAGAGAAGCAAAGAGATACTCAGTATCTTTAATTTTCTCGATGCGCAAGCCCTTGGCTTTTCCGGAGCGCACGTTATTTAAGCTCACAGGCTTAAGTGAGAGGGATTTGAAAAAACCTTCCCCTTGAGGCGTGAGCTGTCCATCTGTGTTAAAGCAAGTGGTAAGCGGCGGCCCTTTGCGCTCGATGATTTTATCTTCTGTCCCTTCAACGAGCCCTTGAATGAGGATACTTAACCGCTGCGGTGTTCCATAGGTTTTCAAGGATTCAAACTGCAAGCCCTCATCATCAAGTACGCGGCGCATTGCTTTTTCGAGATTGACACATCCGATGGGAATGAATGTTGCAGGGAGTTGTTCTGAGCCGATTTCAAGCAGAAAGTCCTGCGTTTTCTTGGGGTTAAATTTCGGCGCAGACTTGACAGCAGCTGATTTTTTTACAGCCTTTTCTTTCTTTACTGTAAGCAGAGGGAATCCCAATTGTTCGCGCGAAGCTGCATACTCAACTGCAATTAGGCGCGCAAGTTCGCGAATTCTGCTGATGTAGCCTGTGCGCTCGGTTACAGAAATGACACCTCTGGCATCAAGTAAGTTGAAGGCGTGAGACGCTTTAATGACAAAGTCGTAGGCGGGAAGAGGCAGATGGCGGGCAATGAGATGTTTCGCTTCTTGTTCATAATCTTCAAAGTGGCGCATCCACATCTCAGTAGATGCTTCTGTAAAATTGTAAGCGCTCCATTCAACCTCGCTGCGATGAGAGATGTCTCCAATGGTCAGCTCTTCATTCCACTGCACATCAAAGATGCTGTCTTTGTTTTGGATAAACATCGCCAGGCGCTCAAGGCCATAGGTTAGCTCGACGCTGATGGGGTGCAGCGGTACGCTTCCTACCGATTGGAAATAGGTGAACTGAGTCACCTCCATCCCGTCGCACCACACTTCCCATCCTAATCCCCATGCTCCTAGAGTTGGAGATTCCCAGTCATCGTGGACAAAGCGGATGTCGTGTTTACTCAAATCGAAGTCCAACGCTTCAAGCGACTCTAAATACATTTTTTGCACGTCAGCTGGGGAGGGCTTTAAAATGACTTGAAACTGATGAAAGAGTTGGATCCGATTCGGGTTCTCTCCGTAGCGTCCATCGCTCGGCCTGCGGGATGGTTCGACGTAGGCAGTGCGATAAGGCTCTGGACCTAAGGCCCTTAAAAATGTGGCTGGGTTGAACGTGCCGGCTCCGACTTCAAGGTCGTGACCTTGATGGATGACGCATTGCTTTTGTTCCCAAAATTGTGTGAGACGATGGATGATTTGCTGAAATGTTAACATAGTGATGAGTGGGGTATAGGATCAAATCTATTGCTAGATAAAGATACTACAGGAAAGGTTTCATTTCTTCAACAAATCGGTCGGGTGGAGGGAGTGTTAGTTTTTTTCTGGCAGCTCTCTAATTTCGAAAAACCGTGAGATAAAGCTAAATCCGAGGCATCGCCTTTTGATGTTGGCATTGTGCTTGTGGATTTTTGCATTGATTCGACCGATGCTTAAATTGTAGCTGATGTTGTCTATTCTTGTTAGGTTTAAGCCGATTTTATTGATGTAGGCAACGATTTTTCGAAGAGGGGTTGCCCCGGGGCCCTGTCCGCATCCCCATGTCAATGTTCGTAGTTTAAGTCCTTCTTTTTCATCGAGATAGAGGTAGTTTCCCGTCTTTGAGAGCACGATGGTGTGCGGTTGAGCGGCTAATGTCGTTTTGAGAAAGATTTGGAGATTTAATTGTGTTGGAGTCATATTAATTCCTCTCTTTTTTAATTGAGGGTGCATTAGTTATTATATCATAATTGTATTAAAAAATCAATAAGCTGTGTTTATTTTTTTAACTAATTGTGAATGAGCTTGTTCGGTGTGCTATCGTCTGTGAATTAGAGCGTGGATTTCATTCTTAAGTCAGGTACGATGTCTGCATCTTAAAGTTAATGGGGTGTCTATGGTTAAACCAGTCAGTTTTAAATGCTTAAATCAAACTCTTTTTTCATTGCCTGCTCAGGTGTTGCCTGTTTTACAATCGATCATATTGAAGATCAAGGCTTTAGGTCTTGAGTCTGCGACGAGGATTTCGAATACGATCATTGAAAATATGAGCGCGTTTATTGAGCAGCACAATGAAGGACATCGCGTGGCGGAGCGCCTTCGACAGGCTGCGCAGCGCATTTTTGGTCATTAAACCCAAATACAAGAAACGATATGACAATTCCATTCCACTCTCTTAAGTTGGATTTCCTTTCTAACTGGTTAGTCTCTCAAGGTGAAAAGCCCTATCGCGCGAAGCAGATTTTCCAATGGGTCTATGAGCGCAAATGTGCTGGCTGGGAAGCGATGACAGATTTGAACAAGACGCTTCGTCAAAAATTAAGTGAGGCGTTTACGTTGCAGGTGCTTGAGCAAACGCGCGTTCAGCATTCAACGGACGAAGAAACAACGAAGTTTTTGTGGAAACTTTCCGATGGAAAGCTTGTGGAATCGGTTTTAATTTGTTCGGGAGATCGGCGCACGGTGTGCGTCTCTTCTCAAGTGGGATGTCCTGCACGGTGCGCGTTTTGCGCTTCGGGAAAAGAGGGGCTCATTCGCAACTTAAATGCGGCGGAGATTTTCGAGCAGGTGGTTCAGATTGATCGCTTTTTGAATGAAAAAGGGGAGCGGGTTTCTCATATTGTTTTTATGGGAATGGGTGAGCCTTTTGAAAATTATGATCAGGTCGTTGAAGCGATTCGTTTCATCATTGATCCGCAGCGTCTTAATATTTCCCAGCGTCGGATCACTGTATCGACGGTCGGTGTGGTTCAAGGGATTCGCCGCTTAATGGATGAGGGGCTAAAGATTAATCTTGTGCTCTCTCTTCATGCGCCTAATCAGCATGTGCGCAAAAAGATCATTCCGTATGCACGTAAGTATGAACTAGAAGATATTCTCTCTGCGATGCTTGAGTATGGGAATAAAACGCATCGGGATATTACGTATGAATACACGCTCATTCAAGGGATTAACGATCGAGAAGAGCATGCCGAGGAGTTGTGTCGGTTGCTTAAACGGCAGCAATGTACGGTGAACTTAATTCCCTATAATCCTGTTCCGGGGCTGCGTTTGAGTCGTCCAGATAAAGATAAGATTGAAGCATTCAAGCAGATTCTAACCGATGCGGGCATCGTAACAACGTGGCGCTATACGAAGGGAAAAGATATTGCTGCTGCTTGCGGACAGTTGGCTCTGCAGGAAGCTTCTTCTCTTAGTCTTGTAAAAGGGTAGCTAAAAAAAGGGTGAAGCAGTATACAACCTTAGGAAAGTGTTGTTGAGAGGGTAGGTAACACATGAGCATTGCGCTGTTTCTCACGCTGTCTAGAATTTTGCTCGGCCCGATCTTTCTGATTGTTTATCTCTATTACCAGAATTTTGGAATTGCTTTAAGTTGGCTGCCCTACATTTTGATTGGGATTGCTGGAGTGTCCGAGCTCTCTGATTTGTTTGATGGACGGATGGCGCGCAGGCATAATCGAGTGACTGATTTAGGTAAACTTCTTGATCCAATGGCAGATAGTATTTTTCGGCTCTCAGTGCTTCTCGGATTTACTCAAGGGATCATTCAGCTCCCTTTACTTTTAGTGTGCTTGCTTTTTTATCGCGATATGGTGATCAGCACATTGCGGACTTTATGTGCCTTAAGGGGGGTGGCACTTGCAGCTAGGATGTCTGGGAAGATTAAAGCTGTGGTTCAAGCTATCATTATTTTCTTTATTTTAGTGCTGATGATTCCTTATTCAATGGGGTGTTTGGAGCTCTCTTCTCTCCAATCGATGAGTTTTTATAGTGTCTTTTTGGCTGTTGTGTATACGCTTTACTCAGGCTTCGAATACATTTATGCCAATCGGAAATATATCCAAAGAGCTCTTGGCTTAACCTCTTAATTTCTCGTAGATTTCAACGTACTTCGGAGCGGTATGCTTCCAGCTGAAATCCCTGTTCATCCCTTGCATCATGAGGGTGTGCCAGAGCTGAGGGGTCTCTTCATAATATTTCAGTGCCCGATCTAGAGCCCAGTAGAGGCCCTGTGCATCAGGAAAATCAAAGGTGAATCCGTTGCGCTCTTTGAGTGGTTTTGCAGCGGAGTCAATGTCGAATACGGTATCAGCAAGCCCGCCTGTAATTCTGGCAAGAGGAACGGCTCCGTAGCGCAGGGCGATGAGTTGGGTCAAGCCGCAGGGCTCAAATAAAGAGGGGATGACAAAGAGGTCCGCTGCTGCAAAAATTAGGTGGGAGAGCGCTTCGTCATAGTCAAGCAAGATGGCGATATCGGGATTGTCTTGATATTCCGTTTGCAGGCGCACGAACTCAGCTTTAATTTCAGGGATTTGCGTGGTGCCAAGAAGGATGAATTGTCCCCCTTTTTCTAAGGTGCGCAAAAGAGCTGCTTTGATGAGCTCAGGGGATTTCTGTGGAACGAGACGAGTTACAGAGGCGACAAGGGGACGCTTCGATGCCCTTAAGTGAACATGTGTTGCAAGATGGTGTCTGTTGGCTTGTTTTCCCTCTAAAACAGCCTTGAGCTGCTCTTGAGTTGAGACTTGATGAGTGTTGTAGGAAGCCACAAGGTAGGGATCAAATTCTGGATTCCAAAAATGCTCGTCAATTCCATTGAGAATTCCCGTGAGTTTATCCTGGCTGAGAATGAGCGATTCATGCAACCCGCACCCTCCTTCAACGGTGAGGATCTCTTTTTGGTAGTTGGGAGAAACAGTGGTCACCGCATCAGAAGCAAGAATCCCTCCTTTTAGGAGGTTGCATAGCTCAGGTGAGGTGGGGTCTTGTAACATATTGTGAATGAAGCTATTTCCCATATCAACTCCAGCTTCAGTAAGAAGCGCGGGAGTGCATTTGCCTTGATGCTCGAGATTGTGAATGGTCAGGAGGGTGTTGTGCGGATCTTTCTGCTGCTTTGCAAGAATGGAGACGAGCGCTGTGGGCCAGTCATGGAGGTGAACGGCATCAGGAGGCTGTTGGAGGTGATCTAGATAAGCAAGGGTGATCTGTGAAAAGTGAGTGAATCGTTCAAGGTCATCAGCGCAGCCATAGATTACTCCACGATGAAAAAAATGCTCTGGATGGTGGGGCTCGACAAGTAAAAGTTTAAGGCCTTTATAAGTGCCCGACCAGATCGTGCTTGAGTGGTTTGGGGTTATCAATTCTTTGACTTCAACTTTAAGGTTTTCGATGAGTTTAAAGTCGAGGCAATCGTATTTGGGAAGGATAATTTCTACTGTGTGCTTGAGGCGAACAAGCTCTTGGCTAAGACCGTAGAGAACATCCCCAAGTCCGCCAACTTTGGCTATGGGGGCGAGCTCTGAGGCAATGTGAATGATGTGCATAAAACGAACCTGTAATTATTATTTTACTTATCATGCTCGTGAATTAGTAACACGAATTAAATTCATAGAGCAGAGGAGGGAAAATGAAAATCTGAGTTGCAAATAAATCTTCTCTGGCATAGCATGATGTTCATTAAATTTTGACCCATAGTTGTGATGGGGTGTCGCCAAGTGGTAAGGCAGCGGTTTTTGGTTCCGCCATTCGGAGGTTCGAATCCTTCCACCCCAATTTTAGTATTAAAGTGCTAAAGAAATTTACCCAATAAGGTCGATGGCAAGCGAACATTCAATGATGCTATTTGCCGGTACTTCTCATCCAGAGTTGACCCAGCAATTAGCGGCTTGTCTAAAGATCAAGTTGGGAAAAGCGATCATCGAAACATTTCCAGATGGCGAGATAGGCGTTCAAATTTTAGAGAGCGTCCGTGGCCGGGATGTCTTCGTCCTGCAGACTATCGCACGACGTCCCAGTTTCTATCTCATGGAATTGTTAATTTTGGTCGATGCTTTGAAGCGCTCGTCAGCGCGTTCGATTGTAGCGGTCATTCCCTATTTTGGGTATGCGCGGCAAGATCGAAGGGGTCTTGGAAGGCGTGAGCCGATCACTGCAAAGCTCGTAGCAAATTTGCTCGAGAAAGCAGGTGTGACCCGTGTGCTTACGATGGATCTGCATACAGAGCAGATTCAGGGATTTTTTGATATCCCGCTCGACAATCTCTATGCGTATCCACTCCTCGTGGAAGCTGTGGAGAGGCTGAAGCTAACAAAGACGGTAGTTGTAACTCCCGATATAGGAAGTATTAAACTAGCCCGTTCGTTTGCTCAAGCATTGCAAGTCGAGTTTGCGATCATTGATAAGCGTCGAGTGAATGCCGATCAAGTAGCAAAAAATGCTCTGATTGGTAACGTGGAAGGATGTGATGTCCTCCTCGTCGATGATGTATGCTCGACAGGCGAAACGCTGAAGATGGCATCTCAAGTGTGTCAGAATGCTGGTGCAAAGCGAATTTGTGCAGCTGTGACTCATGGACTGATCATCGGAAATGCGTTCGAGGAAAGTGCGATTGAGAAGATGCTGATGACTAACACGGTCCCCGTGTTGGAAGAAACAATTCAAAAGAAATTAGAAATTGTTTCAATTGCTCCTCTATTTGGAAAGGCGATCGAATATATGCTCGGTGCCAAGTCCATTTCCTCTTTGTACGATTAATTTCGTGCCTCTCTGTCTTGTATAAAAATAGAGTTTAAATAACCATTATTCCTCTTAAAGGAGAACGATATGAAACTTACAGTAAAACCGCGCACCGGTGATAAGAAGGGTGATATTAAGCAGATCCGTCGAGAAGGCGATATCCCAGCTGTCATTTACTCTTCAAAGACACAGCCTGAAAAACTCATCATTAATGGAGCTGAATTTGGCGCTGTCTTGCGCTCATTAAAGCCAGGTCAATTGCCAACAACTGTTTTTGAGCTCAGCGATGGTGCCCAAGTTAGAAAAGCAATCATTAAGGACATCCAATACCATCTGACAAGCTACCGCGTCTCACACATTGATTTTGAGGTGTTGATTGACAATGTGCCAGTGAGCTTTAAAGTGCCGATTAATTGCATCGGCGTTGCAGATTGCGTTGGGATTAAGCTTGGGGGCTTTTTGCGCCAGGTGAACCGCTTTATCAAGGTTCAGTGTTTGCCAAAAGATATTCCCTCTGAATTTTTGATTGATGTGGCAGATTTGGGGATTCGGCAAACCAAGCGTTTAAAAGATCTCACACTGCCAGTTGGCGTTAAACCATTAGCTGCTATGGATGAGGTCATTGTCGTCATTGCAAAACGATAAGCAACATCAGAATTATTTAATTGTTGGCTTGGGAAATCCAGGGGCGGGGTATCAGGATACACGCCATAATGTGGGATTCCAAGTTGTGCAAGCCTTTGCTCAAGCGCGCGGTTGGTCATTTCGGCATTCTTCCGATTTGATGGGTGAGCTGGCAAAAGGAGACGTTGAAGGAAAGAGGCTTTTTCTCCTCCAACCGACGACCTTTATGAATAGCAGTGGAGATGCAGTCCGAAGGTGCATCGATTACTATCAGGTGCCGATCGAGAACCTCCTCGTCGTTTGCGATGATGTAGCCTTGGATCTCGGCACGATGAGAATTCGGGCAAGGGGAAGCGATGGGGGACATAATGGGCTTAAGAGCATTGCAGCCCACTTACGAACTCAATACTATGCCAGGCTGCGGATTGGGGTTGGATCTCCAGGCCAAGTGGTTTTGGCGGATTATGTACTCGGGCGCTTTACTTCGGATGAAAAGGTGAAAGTGGCTGCAGTGGTTGATCGGGCTCAGCACATTCTCGGCCTGTGGATTTCACAGGGAGTGGCAGCTGCGATGCAAGAGGCTAATGTTAGGAAAGAAAACAAGAATTTGGAAACTTAGGAGATAAGGACATGTCTAAGGAGAAGAGTCATCTTTACGAAGGGATGTACATCTTGAGCGCTACACTCAGTGATGATGCGCGACAAAAAGCATTGGAGAAGATCACCCATGGCATTACGAGCCGTGCAGGTGTGATCGAAAAAACATTTGATCAAGGACGTCGTAAGCTTGCATACGAAATCAACAGCAAGCGCGAAGGGTATTACTATATCTTATATTTTTCGATTTCGACAAAAGTCATGAATGATTTGTGGAGAGAATACCATTTAAATGAAGATCTGCTGCGCTTTTTAACACTGCGTACAGAGAGTGTTCCAGAAAAATTAGAATTTAAAACGATCGTCCAAGAGTGAGGTGTGACATGAGTGAACCTGAATTTTTTTCTAAAAAGGCGCCGATGGAAGGGATGTTTGTAAGAAAGCGCAAGCAATGCCCTTTTACAGCAGCAGGCATTCGGCATATTGACTACAAAGACATCAATACGCTCTATCAGTTCATTACTGAGCGCGGAAAAATTATTCCACGTCGCATTACCGGCGTTTCTGCTTACTTTCAACGGCAGCTCGCTCAAGCGATAAAAAGAGCAAGACACATGGCCTTATTGCCGTTTGTCGCTCAAGATTAAGCTCAAAGGAGAAATGAATTAATATGGGAAATCAATTATTACTTCTCGATGATGTCGAGGATTTGGGACGAAGCGGAGATGTTGTCAGCGTCAAGCCTGGCTATGCGCGCAATTTCTTGCTCCCTCAAAAAAAGGCCGTTGTTGCGGATAAGTTTACGCTGCGCCTACAAGCGCGCCTTAAAGAAGAGCGTGCGCAGAAGGCTCAAATTGAGCGCGCAGAATCTGAAGACTTGGCTAAGAGAATCGAAGGCATGGTCATTATTCTGCCGGTTAGAGTTGATAACGATGGTCACATGTACGGCTCTGTAACGGTTCTGGACATTGTACGCCATTTTGAATCAATTGGAATCAAGCTAGAGAAACGAAGCGTTCTATTGGCAGCTCCGATCAAGTCAACTGGTGTTTATCCATTGAATTTGAAGTTAAAAGAAAGCGTTGCGACGCATGTTACCCTCAAAGTATTTAGCGAGGCTCAAATTGAAGCTGATGCTCTTGAGCAGGAAGCAGCGGAACCGCACCCTGAGTCTTAAAACTTAAGCATGTGAGCAAAGTGCATGCGCTTTGCTCACAACTTTAATGGTACGATGACAAGCGCGACCTATTTCTCTCCAGCTAAGCTCAATTTATTTTTTAGAGTCCTTTCTCGCCGTGCAGACGGTTTTCATGAAATAGCCTCTTTATATCAAGCAGTCTCTCTTTGCGACAAGCTAACCATCAAGCGCGCATCTCAAGACCAATTGACCTGTAACGATCCTCAGGTGCCTTGCGATGAAACCAATCTAATCTCTTTGGCGCTTCAGAAGTATCGGGAGAAAACAGGAGTTTCTTTTCCTGTGAGCATCCACTTGGAAAAAATAATTCCGATGCAAGCTGGCTTAGGAGGAGGAAGCGGCAATGCGGCAACAACTCTTTGGGCACTCAACCAGTTGAATCCAAATCCAGTTTCAGAATCTGATCTTCAATTGTGGGCAGGGGAATTTAGTTCCGATGCTCCCTTTTTCTTTTCTAAGGGGACTGCGTATTGTTGCGGAAAAGGGGAAAAGCTTGAGTTGTTGTCTCCTCTGCCTGCAACAAAGCTATGGATTGCAAAACCTGACGAAGGGCTTTCAACCCCCCTTGTTTTTAGGGAAACTAAAGTATCGGAACTAGTTGAGCGAGATCCTCGGTTGGCTTTAAAGAAAATTCTCTCTGGTGAGTCATCGTATTTTAATGATCTAGAACCTGCTGCTTTTCGTCTGCTATCTAAACTTGAGGATGTTAAAAAAGGCTTAATCTCTTTAGGATTTAATACAGTTGTAATGACGGGGAGTGGAACTGCGTTTTTCTGTTTGGGGGAAGTTGCTGTACCGAATATGTCTGGAGTGAGTTTTTATCCTGTTTCATTTTTACAACGAGAGGAAGGTAATTGGTATCACTATGTTAACAAATGAAAAAATGATCGTCGTTACTGGAGCTGCTGGTTTTATTGGTTCAGGGGTGGTGCGCCACTTGAATGACAAGGGAATCACGAATCTGCTCCTTGTGGATGATTTAAAAAAAACTGAGAAATGGAAGAATTTACTTAATAAAAAATGTGCAGATTTCATTTCTAAGAACGACTTATTTCAATGGTTGATTGGCAAAGAACATCAAATTGGCGGTTTTATCCATTTGGGAGCTTGTTCGGACACGTTAGAGGCTGATGGAAGTTACTTGATGGAAAATAATTACAGGTATTCCTTGCGGTTAGCGGAATACGCACTTAAGCATGGGATCCGCTTCATTTATGCTTCTTCTGCAGCTACCTATGGCAATGGAAATCTGGGATTTGTCGATAACGAAGATCAGATTGAGCATTTAAAGCCCTTAAATCTCTACGGATTTTCCAAGTATTATTTCGATTTGTGGCTCAAGCAACAAGGAGCATTAGACCGCGTGGTTGGACTGAAGTATTTCAATGTTTACGGTCCTAATGAAAACCACAAGGGGCGAATGGCTTCGATGGTCTATAAGATGCTTCCCATCATCGAGCAAGAAGGTGTGATTAAACTGTTCAAGTCATCAGAGCCAGACCGTTTTGAAGATGGTGGTCAGTGTCGCGATTTCATTTATGTGAAGGATGTCGTTCGGATGACTTGTGATTTCCTCGAAAATCAAGTGTGTGGTATTTTCAACATTGGCTCCGGAGTTGCAACGACTTGGAATGAGCTCGGCCTTGCGGTGTTTAAAGCGCTGGATAAACAGCCCCAAATCGAATACACCCCGATGCCAAAAGACCTAATGGGTCAATACCAAAATTATACACGCGCTGAAATGGATAAATACCTGCATTTGCATCAGCTTGAGAGCTCTCATGCTCCCTGTCGCTATTCTATTGATGAAGGTGTGGCTGATTACGTGCGCAATTACTTAATGAAGGATGAACGATGGTAAAACTTAGCGGGAAACTCAGACAGTTTAGTCCGGTGCGCGTGCTTGTCATTGGAGATTTCATGCTCGATACATATACAACAGGCAAAGTGAAACGGATTTCCCCTGAGGCTCCTGTCTCTGTGTTACATGTGGAAAAAGAGGAAAGCCGCCCAGGGGGAGCTGGAAATGTGGTATTAAACCTCATTTCTCTTGGTGCTAAAGTGTCGGCAATTGGGCGCCTTGGTTATGACATTGGCGGAGATCAGTTGCGCGATTCGTTGGAGAGCGAAGGGGTTGATATTGAAAACCTAATTGTACAAAAAGGGTACAAAACTCCTGTTAAAAATCGTCTAATTGCCGATGCACAACAGGTATTGCGTGTTGATTTTGAAACCATTACTCCTCTTTCTGAATTACTCGAGCAACAGGTGATCGAACAAATTCCCCCTCTTCTTGATAAAGTGAATATCATTGCAATTTCCGATTATGGAAAGGGCTTTTTAACGCGGAACTTGCTTGCCCAAGTCATTGAAATGGCTAGAGCTCGAGATATTCCTGTGATTGTCGATCCAAAAGGGGACGACTTTACAAAGTATCAAGGATCCACTGTCATTAAACCTAATCTCAGTGAAGCGTATTCGGCAGCAAAGTTGCCGCAAGAAGCCTCTTTAGAGGAGGTTGCCTCTGTTATTTTGCGCACATGTGGTATTGAGATGCTTCTCATCACGCGCTCTGAGGCTGGGATGGCTCTTTTTCATCAGTCTGGTCAGCGTTTTGATTTTCCGGTGCGCACTAAGGAAGTTAAAGACGTCACAGGAGCTGGCGATACGGTAACCGCAATGATTAGTGTAGCGCTCGCCAATAAGCTAGATATTCATTATGGAGCTCAACTGGCCAATATTGCAGCTGGCATGGCTATTGAGCGGCTGGGGTGCGCTCGGATTAGTTTATCGGAAATGTCTGAGCGTCTTTTAGAATATGATGTCGAGAACAAGATTTTTGATGAAGAGCATCTGTTTGCCTTGCAGCAAGCGTTGAAAGGCAAACGCTATACCGTGCTTGGATTAGAGAGTTGTCAGGGGATGTCAACAGCTCTTTTTCGCAGCTTGCGTAAACTATCAGCAAGGGATGAAGAGAGAAAGTTGATTGTCTACGTGCGTGATACTGATCCCGATGAGGAGTTTGTTTCCCTTCTCTCTTCATTGGCAGAGGTTGATTTTATCGTGCTTAAGTGTGAGAGCCTTAAAAACCTTTGTGAAATTATTCATCCCCATCAAGTTTTTGTCATAGAGGATGATAAACTCGTTGTCCTCGATCATGCTACAGCTCTATTGGAGAGGATGCGCGAGAATAAGACTGCGAATAGTACATCGATTGTATGAGGATTCATGAAGGTCTCGATTTTCAGTCGTTTTAATGAGCACCAGAAATGGGGAGGCGATTTAGAGGCGATGTATTCGATTGCTCAAGGGATGTCCTCTCTTGGCGTCGATGCAACTGTGATCTCAGACTTCAGTGAGTTTACCCCTTGCGATATGATGTTCTTAACGAGCACATGTTTAGATCTTCGAGAGCATATCCGGTTCTTAAATTTGATTGATCAGCCGTATAGTTTGATTGGATTTCACGAGGATCAGATCAAGTATGGTGGAGTTTCTTTGGGCTTTTATGAATATATTAAAGGCTGCTTAGCAGGCGCGTGCGATCCCGATCTCCCTGAAATCCCGTTTTCATTGGAAGCTCTCTTAGAAAACCCCCACCTGATCCATTATTATACCGTCTTGCCGCGGAAGCACAGTCTAAGGAATTATGAGGTCATGAAACAGGCTCGTGTATGCTTCGCTAATTCTCATGCAGAAGCGCGCACCATGAAACGGGATTGCCCTTCTTGTAATGCTCAAGTGGTTCATTTGACATCGGGAGCCGCCGTTGATTTTAAGAAAGAGTCTTCACGTGAGTTTCTCGATTTTACCGGCTTGAGTACAAATGGGTATATCCTCCAAGTGGGAAGATGTGAGCCCCGTAAGAATCAATTAGCAACGATTCTATCGACGCGCGATCTTGATATCCCTCTTGTTTTCATTGCAACACAAGGAGGACATACCGATTATGAATTTTCTTGTTTAGAAGCGATTTTAAAGTGGCGCAAAGCACCGACGATCGTGATTAGTCAATATCTTGCTGAGACCCAAATGGGACCATTACGGGTGATCGCGATGCCAAATCGAGAAAAACTCTCCCTTTCGATGTTGCAGAGCGCGTTTGCCCATGCAGCCTTGCATCTACATCCTGCGTTTATGGAGTTGCCTGGCTATACCTATTTCGAATCGGTGGCTCTAGGAACACCTACCATTGCTTCTTCTTGGGCAACGATCGATGAGTACTTCGCCAGCCCTCCTCTTGATGACCGCATGGAATATTGTGAGCCATACGATCTTCCAGCGATGACGCGGTTGATCGAGAAAAAATTAGGGAAGCGCTACCCCACAGAGCCTGTTCATCCGGTATTTAAACGGACTCGCGTGGATGTCGCGCGCGAGATTCTTGGACATCTAGGTGGATAATGTACCTCATCCATTCCATTAAAGACCCTGCATTTGAGACTCTACGGGCAAACCGCACGATTGCGGGGCGTCTTAAGGAAGGAACTTATCTGATTGAGAGGCTTGAAATGATCCTCGAGGCTCTAAAAGCTGGGGTTTCTTTGAAGGCGATCTATACGACTCAAGGTCTTCCTAAAACCCTTGAAGGAAAGTGCAATGCCTATCAGCTTTCTCAAGGGATGATGACAAAGGTATTTGCTCATGAAACGCCGAGTATCGTTGCTCTGGCATTTAAAAGGGAATCTTCTCTTTTGGATTTCCGTGATAAACGACTGCTGCTCGTCTTGGATCAAATTCAAAATTGTCAAAATATGGGGATGCTGTTTCGTTCAGCAGAGGCATTTGGTGTGGAAGGGGTGATTGTGATACCGCATGCAACAGCAGATCTCTATGACCGCAATGTGATCAAGGCCTCTATGGGCTCGTTTTTTCGGTTGCCTGTTACAATCAGTACTGCCTCAGAGGTAGTCAGTTTTCTGCGTCAGAACAAGATCGCCATGATTAGCACGAGCTTGGAAGCAAAGCTGCCTTTAGAATCCTTGCAAGTCACGTTTCCCTCAGCGCTGGTAGTTGGCAATGAAACTCACGGAATAGATAAAGAGTTTGCGCAGGCTGCAGATCAGCTTATTGCGATTCCCATGAAAGGAGAGATCCAATCCCTTAATGTCGTTGTAGCGACCTCGATTTGCCTCTATCATCTTTTCTGTAAAAACGATTAAATTAATTTTAATTTGACCCGTTCCCTTTTTTTCTCTGGTTTGATATATTTGCCGCGGGTTTAACTCTAGGTGATGCCAATGAAGAAATATTTGATTCCAGTTGTAGCTTTAACATTAAGTGCTGTTTGTGTGCATAGTGATGGTTCAAGACCTCAAATTACGTTGAGATCAGGGGGGAATGTTGCGGCGAACCCCTCTTTTGATATTGTAGACAAAATCTTAGCAAGTCGCACGTCTCTGAATGAACTCGTTAAAGGGAATCAGACCTGCCTTGAGCAGTTTGATCTTCTTGCAGCTGAGCTGGAAAGGGCATATAACCAAGAAGGATCCTTGACTTCAGTAGATGTTGAGCAGATTCTGGAAGGTGTCAGCTTTGCTGCTGAAAAGCACAAGTTACAAGTGCGTAAAAATAAAGAGCAGACCCCTTACATTTCCCACCCGATTGGCGTTACTGTTAACGTAATGAAGATTGGTCACGTGAGAGATGCCTCTGTTATCATTGCAGCGCTGCTTCATGATACCATTGAAGATACCCAAACGACATATGAAGAGATTGAATCGCAATTTGGAAAGGAAGTGGCAACTTATGTCGATGAAGTAACAGATGATAAGTCTCTTGCTAAAGATCAGAGAAAGCGCCATCAGGTCGTCAGTGCTGCAAAGAAGTCTGCGGGCGCGGCTCAGATCAAACTTGCTGATAAGCTCTACAATTTAAACGACCTTTCCAATAATCCGCCGGCAGACTGGACTCGAGCACGGATCGATCAATACTATCAATGGGCTAAAAGTGTTGTGGATCGCCTTCCTTCTGCAAATGAGCGACTAAAAGATGCAGTAGAAGAGAAGATCCACAATTATTGGGATGCGGAGAATAAGTAGATTCTATAACTGACGCAGCCTCTCAATCCGTGTTTCGAGTGGAGGGTGGCTGGCAAACAACATCATGAAGCCGGATTTGCGCCCAGAAGAGATCTTCATTGTTTCAAAAGAGGGTTTATCTGTGCGCGGATCTCGGATTTGTTGCATTTTTTGAAGCGATTCCAATGCGGCGATCATCTTTTCTTTGCCCGCTAAATCAGCCCCTCCTCTGTCCGCGCGGAATTCACGAAATCGTGAGAAGGCAGCAACGATAAGAGATCCTAAGATCATAAAGACTACTTCAAAGAGGATGGTGAATACATAGTAAGACATGTAGGAGCCTGACGAAGAGTTGTTAGATCTCTTGCCAAGTCCTGAGAGCACGTAGGCCAATACGCGTGCCAAAAACATCACAAACGCGTTGACAACCCCCTGCAGAAGCGCCATTGTGACCATATCCCCATTTGCGATGTGGGTAATTTCATGAGCAATCACTCCTTCAAGTTCTTTTTGGGACATCCGGCGCATGAGGCCCGTAGAAACTGCTACAAGTGAAGATCTTTTTGTAGCTCCCGTTGCAAAGGCATTGGGTTCAGGGGATTCAAAGATCCCAACTTCCGGCATTCCGGGGAGGTGGGCATCGCGCGCTAGGCTATGGACTGTGTCACTTAAGCGACGTAGTTCTGGGTCATGTTCCTTTGCATCGATGATGCGCACCCCCATCATCCACTTAGCCATGAATTTTGAAAGGAGAAGTGAAATGAAAGCGCCTCCCATCCCCCAGACTAAACAGAAAATCATCAATGATTTGATATCAAGTCCATAGCTCTGCAAATAGGGTTGGACATGAAACAGGTTGAGAAGACCTGAAAGGGTGATCATCACTAAAAAGTTAATCGCTAAAAACAAAAAAATTCGCTTTGCAACGGCCATTGGAGGGTCTCCTTCTTGTACTACAGGACCATTATCCTCGGCTGTTGACTACCTGTCAATGGTGCGAATTTGGTCGATCTTTTTTCTTTGCATATAAATTCACATTTGTGACATCTATCTGCATATCTCAAGCCAACAATAAGATGCGTCGGCCAGGTCAGTTCAACTCAAATGGAGTTTGTGCACAAATGGTAATAGAAATGGTTAAGCAAGCTCCGAAGTCAAAGAAGAAAATGCCAACCGATGTGCATAAAGAACTAGCAGAGCAAAATGCTTGCTATGTGTTGATCACTTGTGGCGCTCCATCTGTTGATGGAAAAATGGAAGTTGAGATGACTTATCAAGGAGATGCCTCCTTAGCGGCGTACTTGATTGAAAGTGCCCAAGGAATTATGGATCACCAAGAAGACCTTCTGTAAACACATTTTGATTTACAGACCAAGCGCCTTTCTGTAGTCTGATCTTTGTTCATAACAAAGGTCGTCGTACATGCAGATCACAACTGAACAATTCAAGCAATGGTTTCAAGAACATCGGCAAGAGGTGCTCGATGATTTTTTCACCTTTCTGCGTTTTCAAAGCATTAGTTCTGATCCGGCTTTTGCTGAACAGATGCACTCATGTGCGGGTTGGGTTTGTGCGTATCTAAAAGAGATTGGATTGGATGCTGCGATCTGGGAAACGCCAGGTTTTCCTGTTGTGTTTGCCTCTGATCTTAGAGCAGGTCCATCGCGTCCAACGTTAATGCTCTATCACCATTATGACGTTCAGCCCGTCGATCCCCTTGAGTTGTGGCATTCAGCTCCCTTCGAGCCTGAGGTGCGCGATGGACAGGTGTATGCGAGAGGTGCTGTTGATAATAAAGGGCAGTGTTTTTATTCGTTAACCGCACTTAAGGCAGTTTATCAGTTGGCGCGCTCTCTCAATCTCAACCTCAAAGTCTTCATTGAAGGGGAAGAGGAATCAGGGAGTGAAGGGACCGCTGCTGTCATTAAACAGCGCTCCGCAGAACTAAAAGCGGATCATCTTCTTGTAATTGATTTTGATCTTCCGGCTCCTCAAACACCAGGAATTACTGTTGGAATGAGGGGGATTGCGGCTTTTGATGTGGAATGTAGTAATTCATCGATCGATTTGCATTCCGGTGTGCATGGCGGGATCGCATTGAATCCCAACCGCGCTTTATGCCATATCCTCTCTCAACTCTGGGATGCTTCGGGAAAGGTCACCATTCCCCATTTTTATGACTCTGTCAACACCCTCAGGCCCGATCAGCTTTCTTTAGTGGATATGTCATTTGATCAGGAGCAGTATACAAAGTGTTTTGGGGTTCATGCATTTTGTCCTGAGAAAGGGGTTTCGATTAAAGAATCCAATGGGCTTCGCCCTTCTTTAGAAATCAACGGAATGTGGGGTGGATATATTGGCAATGGATTTAAGACTGTGATCCCTTCAAAAGCTCACGCTAAACTCTCATGCCGGATTGTTCCTGATCAGGATCCTAAGAAGATTGCAGCGCATTTAGCGGAGCACTTAAAGCGACTTGCTCCCGAAGGGATTGAGGTGAAGGTCGATTATTTGCATGGATACCCCGCTTATCGAAGTTCTTTTGATTCTCCTATTGTAAAATCTGCGGCTTTAGCTTATGAAGAGATATTTAAGGAGCCTTGCCGCTATCTGTTATGCGGGGCCTCCGTACCGATCATTGTGAATCTCGCTCAGGCAACAAATGCTGAGGTGGCAATGATTGGAATGGGACTTTGCGATGACCACATCCACGCGCCGAATGAGCATTTTGGGCTTGATCGGTTTGAGCTTGGATTTTTAGTGATCGCTCAGATTGTGCAGCGACTTTCATTAACTTAAGGTGGATCGATGGATAGTTCGAACGCTGAAAGACAAAAAAAGGATCCTTTTTTTTGGGCCGCAGTCGGTCCTGTTTTCTTAACATGCGCTCTGTCAGCGTTGCTCTTTCAAGTATCTTTTTTGGTCTGGCCTTTAGTAGCCCTTGCTTGCTCAGGACTTCTGTTGACTTGGTGGTTGGGGAATCGAGGTTTTGTTCTTTCATTTGTGATGCTTATCGCTTTGATGATTTGGAAATTTTCGTTTGTTCGTGAACAGTTGTGGTGCTCCCTGTTTCTAGGATCGATGGTGGTGAGTTGGTTTATGGTTTTTCAGGGAAGAAAAGAGGTGCGCGCACAGGGTGTCAAAGATATAGAGATCGATAGGGCCATTGAAGAAAAGCGTATGAACCATGAGCAAGAGCTCATCGCTTTAAAGAGAGCGCTTCAAAATGCATTGGGAGAGCTTGCCAAAATTCAAGAGGGTGTGGAGTCTGCTAAGAGCGAGGCACAAGTATGGATTGATAGATGTGAAGAGCTCACACATGAGGTTTCTTTGTTGCAAACGCGAGAAAAAGAAATGGAATGTGCGCTTGAGCAGGCTCAAAGCGCCAAGAGCATCGTTCCTGTAAATTCGATTGTCTCCCAGGAAAGTGTCGAAGAGATGGGTGAAATGATTCCCAAAGATCTGCTTGAGATGCAGATGAAATACCGTCAATTGCAAGGGCAGTTCCAAGAAAAAATTGAGGTTTTAACTCAATCGCGCAAAGAGCTCTTTAACAGGGAAGGGGAGCTCATTCTCCTTCAGAAAGAGCAACAAGAGCAAAGTGCATTAATTCTTCAACAGGATGTGCAGTTTCATAAACATTTAGGGGCGCTTGAACAGGAATGCAGAGAGTTAGAACTTCAAGTTGTGCAGCTAGAGCAAGTGATTTCCTCTTTGCTTGCTCCTAAAAAGCAGGTGCGTCCTCGCGTTTCAAAGGGCAAGAAAAAAGATAGCCTCACATCTGTCATTAAAGGGGCAATTGAAAAAAAACAGATTCCTCAACAAATCTCACTGTTGGACTCGTAAAATACGTTCTTTAAGCAGAGTCCATGAGCTGGAGCTGTGATCCCTGCTAAGGGGCGTTTTTTTCTCGATAGAATGATAGGAATATCATCTACCTGCAGTTTACCACATCCTACATGAGCGAGAGTTCCAACAAGATTCCGCACCATTTTATATAGAAAATGATCTCCACGGATTTTAATGTGCAGCCGCTCATTGGCAAGCGGCTCCAAAGTGATTTGCTCTAATTTACAGACAGAGGATCTAGTCCAGAGTTCTCGTGCATTGCAAAAAGAAGAGAAGTCGTGAGTGCCGATGAGATAAGAAATGGCCCGATTCATCAAGCCAAGATCTAATGGATAATAGAAATGCCATGAAAGATGGCGGAAGAAGGGAAGTTGAAATGGGGAGTTGCAGATCTGATAACTGTACTCTTTCCCGATGTTATCCAAAGTTGGATGGAAGTGATCTGGCGCAAGACTTACGCTCAAGATTCGGATCTCTTTGGGAAGTACGGCATTTAAACTGTGCTGGAACTGATCGAGGTTGAGTTCCTTAGGGGTATAAAAGTTAACAACTTGTCCTTCTGCGTGAACGCCTGCATCGGTACGGCTGGCGGCTTGTAGGATCACTTCGTGGCGTAGAATCTGCGTCAACGCCCGTTCCATTGCAAGTTCAATGGTGGGATCGGTGTGATTTTTTTGCCACCCTAAATACTGAGATCCGTTATAGGATAAAATAAGTTTTACGTTGAACATCGTTTAAGAAGAGATGCGCGCACTCTGGTGGAGAAATAATTGAATTCCTTCAAGAAACATCTGAACGGAAAGAAGAACAAGAATGAGCCCCATGAGTTTTTCACAGGCAATCAGTCCGCTTGTTCCAAGTAGTTTTTTGAGATAAGGAGCGGATAAGAGAATGAGTGTCGATGCTGCCCATGCGATCACGATGGCACTTACGGTAATCCATTCGTTCTTGTCTTGATAGGAATAGAGCATCACAGCGGCTAATACAGCGGGGCCTGCAACCATAGGGACCGCCAAGGGAACAATGAACGGCTCTTTGCGAGCAGAACCCATTGATTCAAGTTCATTGGAAACGGGAAAAATCATTCGAATAGCGATAATAAACAGAATGATTCCTCCTGAAATGAGTAGCGTAGGGCGCTCAACGTTCAGCAGATCTAAAAGAAAGTTGCCGAGGAAGTTAAAGAGAATAATGATCCCAAGCGCAATGAGCAACTCTCGGATAATCACAACTCGTTGACGTTTGGGAGAGATGTCTTTGAGCACAGAGACAAAAATCGGCACATTGCCCACTGGGTCCATCAATAGGAAGAGGGCAAAGGAGAGCGAGAGAATTTGAATGATTGTTTCCATAAGCTGATGTTAGCAAATTATTTTATTTAACGCATTAATGTCTGGGAGCTTCCAGTTCGATGACCCGCCAGAGGTTGAGCATGAACGACCGCTTTGTTTTGTCTAGCTGGTACAAGTATAATAGGAAATCCTCATTTTTAGTAAAAGCCGCCTGGGTCCAGTTTGCAGAGCCCATAATTAAGGTCTTTTCATCAATCAATGCCCATTTATGGTGGAGCAGCTCTTGCCCTCTGCTTACAAAAATAGGGATGCCCGCATTTTTTAGCCGACCAAAGACTTTGCGACTAGCCCCTCTCGCAGTATAGACATCTAGCGCCACTTTGACGCAAACCCCTCTTTGATGGGCGCGGATTAATGCATCTGTAATCACTGGATGGGTTAGGGTAAAGATGGCAAGGTAAATTGAGTCTTGCGCCAGATCAATTTCAACAATTAATTTTTCCAGTGCAGCTTTTGTTTTTCCCCGGTCAGGAAGCAGCCAGAGCTCGGCCTTGTGTCCCGCAATTTCAAAGGGAAATAGACTTCCTGACTCTTCTTTTAAAAACTGTGCTAAAGGAGGGCAGTAGATGCCTACACATAAGTTATCATGATGTTTTAATGAAGCGGTTGTTAGGTTAGCGGATCCCAAAAAGACGCACGATTCGTCAATGACAAGGATTTTGCGATGCATGAGTCCTTTGGAAGGAAACGGATAGACTTCAGCTTGCGACGGCAATTTTTTCTGCAGGTTCGTTGAGGCCGTCTTGTCATAGTGGATCCGCGTGGGGATTCCATCTATTATTTTTTTCTTGACCAAGGAGATCACATCGGGATCAGTGATCCCGTACATCATTAAGTAAATGGAATGATGAGCATGGGAAAGTGCCCTGCAAAACGTTAATTTAATGTCCTGCCGCATCTGGTTGGAATACAGTACTAGAGGATGTTGAGGATCTGGAAGAACAGGGGAGGTTGCAGAAACAAAAAGCCAGACGCATCCTGAGAAAATGCTTCCCAAGATGAGTAAAAAAAGACACTTAGAAGCGACTCCTGAAGTCAGGAGCCTCTTCTTTATTAACTGTATCAGGGGATTAAACTTTTTCGCCTTGAGCACGCATCTTTCGGACAACAGTAGGCAGACCTACTTTGTCGATCGTGCGCATCGCGCCTGTGCAGAGCTTGAGAGTGATGAAGCGATTTTCTTCAGCAAACCAGAACCGTTTTTTAACGAGGTTAGGCTGGAAACGGCGCTTTGTAATGCCGGTAACTTTAAGACCGACCCCTTTTTTCTTTTTTGCAATCCCGCGGATCGCGTAGCTGTTACCACGGACAGGAACTTTGCCGGTAACTTGACATCTCTTAGACATGATGCGACTCCAATTAAATCTAATTCAGCCAGCATAGCAGCTTAAATCTTATTGAACAAGAATATACTGTATCCACTTTAAAGTTGAAAAAATTTCTGCCTCAGCATCTTCACTTTTTCGCTTGTTTCCATCGACCCTGTGCTTGCACAGGGCCTGCTTCAACAAGCAAAAAATTGAAGCGCTGAGTTTGAAATTTCTCTAACTTTGAAGTGGACACAGTATATTTAGCTGATGTAAGTTAAAATTTAAATTATTATGCCATCTTAAGGGGACCTGTGGAAGAGCTCTATGCAGATTATGTAGTAATTGGATCGGGACCTGCAGGTCAAAAGGCCGCGATCCAGGCAGCCAAGCTGGGCAAGACGGTCATTGTGATTGAAAGAGATCCTTTCCCTGGCGGAGCATCGCTGAATTCGGGAACGCTCCCTTCAAAATCGCTGCGCGAGGCGATTTTGGATTTGACAGACTTTTACCAAAGAAGTTTTTATGGACAACAGCGCCCTTTCCGCGAGGTCTCGATTAATGATCTGAACTATCGGCTCCATAAGATTTTAGATGAGCAGCGTAAAATGTTGCTCAGGCAATTTGAGAAAAATAAGATTCGGTTAGTGCAGGGGGCTGCTTGTTTTCAAGACGTTACCCACTTGGTGATTTTGGATACGACGCAAAAAGCAGTCTATCGGATTACAGCAGACTATTTTTTGATCGCAACGGGATCTAAGCCGCGCAATCCGAATAATGTTCCCTTTGATAATGAAAAAATCCTCGATTCAACGCGGCTGCTTTCGATTGATCATGTTCCAAAGACACTCATTGTATTAGGAGGCGGGATCATCGGATCTGAGTATGCAAGCTTTTTTGCAGCTCTGGGAACGGAGGTAACCGTCATTGATAAGCGGGATCATTTGTTGCCTTTGCTCGATCATGAGATTGGTCTGCATTTGCAAAAAGCGCTCAATACGATCGGTCTTAAAGTCATTGGCAACAAAGAGCCGGATAAAATTAAGCGTGTTGGGGATGGGGTTGAGGTGCGGTGCAAAGATGGAACAGTTTTATCTGCAGAAATGCTGTTGTATGCTTTGGGACGAGAGGCGAATGTCGATCAGTTGCAAGTGAAAAATGTGGGCATCTCGATTGATCGAACAGGCTACATTCCAGTGAATGCACTGTTTCAAACGATCGTTCCCAATATTTATGCCGCAGGCGATGTTATTGGTGCGCCAGCACTAGCTTCAACGAGTATGGAGCAAGGGCGTTTAGCAGCAAGGCATGCATTTGGTGCGCAAACACATCACTTTCCGACTTTTTATCCGATCGGCATTTATACGATTCCGGAAATTTCATCTTGCGGATATACTGAAGAACAACTCAAGGACTTAGGCTTTCGGTATGAAATCGGTAGAGCCTATTACTATGAGATCGCGCGCAATCAGATCGTAGGCAATGATCCTGGGATGTTTAAGATCCTTTTTCATGCAGATACGCTGGAAATCTTAGGGATTCATATTATTGGAAGAGCTGCCACAGAAGTGATTCACATCGGTCAGGTGGCAATGAGTTTTAATGCCAGGATCGATTATTTTATCGATCAGGTGTTTAACTATCCGACATACGCAGAAGGGTATCGGATCGCAGCTCTCAATGGATTTAACAAAGTCAAGCACAGAAAATAGGTGAGCATGGCCATTTACGATATTTCAGAGATTGAAAAGAATATAGCTGACCGCAAGAGTCTTGCGGTGGAAGATCGTTCTGAGCCTGCAATGGGAGCAGCGCCTGCGACAGCTGCATCTGCGCTCACAAAAGACCATCTCTTTTCGACAATTGTGACGCGTTTTTTCTTTCTTCTCTTACTTGTTGCAGATCTCGTATGGGCGGCGTATTCCATCGCAGTGTTTGCTCTTGTCGGGTTGGGCTCCCTCGTTTCCATGCGCAAAGTCGCTGCTTTAAATAGCTTGTGCTCTCGCAGATGGCTAGCGGTAAAGCGCTCGCTGATCTGTGCTGTAGCTTTAGGCATCACTCTGTTTAGCCCATCATTTGGGATCATGATCGCTTGCACTTACTTCTTGATGTACGATAAATCGGGAATTGAAGAAGTGGTCCCCAGTTCTCTGCAGGACCAATTCAAAGAGTTTTTCAAGGCTCAGTAGCGGCTTAAATGATCCCTTGAGCGCGCAGGGCTAGTGTTCTTTCTTGATTTAACCGCTGAAAGAGGCTAAGCGCTTTGTCGATTGGTTGAGATGCGATCAAAGTGATGACTTTCATGTTGAGTCCAAGTCCTAATTGAATAGAGCCGCCTCTTTTGGATTGGAATTCTTCTAGAGAATATTGTTTGTCTCGCAATGAATCTCGACGCTCTTGTCCGAGCGGGTGTAAAGCGGCCATTATGCGTTTGGCAACTTCATCTGTAACAATTTCCATACCTATTGGAGTTTTATTAAGTTCTTTTAACAGAACCGCGCTAATTTCCTCACGCGTCATTCCTTCAGAATTCAGTCCAAGGGTGGTAAATTTTTCCTTGCCGGGTGTATCATCAACACACAATGTGGAGTACCCGTTGGCCTCTCCATTTTGATGCTTGTACATATAGTCTGGAGCATTCGTAAAGTGATAGATCCTTCCCTTTACAAAGCTGGTGGGGAAGAGTTCTTTAGTCAACAGAGACAAGATTGGGTTTGACCAATTATTGAATTGAATGATGAGAGGGGTCCCTGATTCGCGAGCAAAAAGGGTATCAAATTTTTCTGTCCCCCAAGCAGCTTTAAGCCCTTCAAACAAGCCTAGGAGGGAGGTTTCCCCGCATCCAATCAAACTAATTCCATCGCGCATGGCCAGAATTCCTTCACTTGGACGAACTCCTGGTTTGATCACAAAACAGTTCCCTTTAATCCCCGTAACCGAGTCTGATGATGGGGGCATATCAAAGTGCTTTGGGGAGGCGTACCCGTGAGAAAAACTCCCTTTCTCTCTAAGGAATTTTAAGCGTTTGTGTTGAGCTTGGGCTTCGAGCGCTTTCATATATTCGCTGCCATAAAAAATGCCTTTATTGAGTTGTGTGACATCATTAGGGTAGCTCGCGATGCGGTATTGATTCTCCTGAACGATTGCTTGAACCGTGGCAACGACTGTAGACGTAACGACTTCTGAGATTTTTCCCAACGGTGCTGGGATGAGAGTAGGGGTGGAACTAATGCTTGACGCTGCCATAATAATCCTATTTTTGTTGTTTTTAGTTTGAAGATTATTTTATGTGTAGATTACATTTATTTCAATTATTGAATTTATTTTAATTTAAGCTGTTGCGGCTCAGTATTTTAAATTTTAATTTAACTGCTCAATCTTTTCATCAAAATAGATGACTAACTCAGGATAGTGCTTATTAAGCCATCTTCTTAGACGAAGGGTTTTAGCGATGATTTCCTTGCGGTAAACAGCGGGATCCTTAATTTCAGGATCACAGACAAAGGAACTGAGGTCTAAAGCGATTGCCTGATTGCCAACATAACCGTAGTTTTCATAGAGTTTTTTATCAAGATCTCGAATGCAACTCTGAGAGAGGTTTACCAAACAGGAAAAGAGTTGATCCAGGGCTTTTTTGCCTCCACCAAGATCATCTTTATCATGCAATGCCTGGAGCCGCTCGAAGAGCAGATCAGCGCGCTTTTGGACGACGAATTCCGTTTGGTTGAGATCAAGTGCATGCTTGATTCCGATCTGATCATACAGGGTCACAGTATTGAAGACCCTATCTGTTTTATTGAGGTGGACGTAGATCAATCCGGTCAGGTGTGGAACTTGGGTGTACAGCAGGGTGCAGCTTTTAAAATTGAACTCTTGAAAATAGGGGATTGATTGCGAGAGCCTCTCGCCCTTTAGTAACAACTTGCCAAACGAAAAGTTCCTGAATAACTGCTTTAATGAGAGGTGATCATGTTTGTAGAACTTGAGAACAGTTGTTCCATCTGCACCTAAAAACGCGGTGCACCATCCCCCTTTTCCTAAAAAGGTAAAGGGTTGGTCGAGCAGGTGTTGTATCTGGGTCATTTGCTCAGAAGGGAGGGAATCGACCTCCCAGCGAGGGTCGTTTGGGAGGTTGGACAGAAGGGTGTAGAATCTAAATCCTTGTGTTTGGTGGTTACAAAAATAGGAAAGGCTGAGGCCAATAATCCCAAGGAGGAGTAAGAAGAGGAGGTTGCGTTTCATTTTAACGATAAGTGCGCCCATCAGCCATCCCTTCGTAGAGTAACCAGGTAAATGTAGTATCGGAATCTCCAAGGCTTGAGTATCCAAGAAAGCATCTTCGAGAAAGTTCGGCGGATCTCATATAGTGTTCGATGGAGAAGTAGAGGGTGAGATATGCACGTAGTTTTGCAAGCAGCGGGAAGATCAGTTCTTTTAAGCGGGATCTTACCTCAATTGGCCAGAAAATATCATGATCGGTTTGTTCCTCTTCAGCTTTTAAGTGAATGGTATAGGCTTTGATCCGTTGAAGGATGTATCCACCGAGTGCATTTTTTTCCCCTAAAATACAGTTTCCCAGTTGAATGGAAGCGCAACGGTATTTTAATTCCTTGACCTGTTTGTTAATTTTAACTTGAAGCTCTGGGAAATAGAGAGAAAAACAGAGGTGGAGTGAGGAAATCGAGTCGAGTCCCAACGTATGTAAATGCAGCGTGTTGATTTGTGGCCAGTTGTTGAAAAAGTACTTTTCAATCCAGCTCATCTGGATGAAGTTTTTGATTAAAAAGTGATTGAAAAATTGGATCAAGTCTAAAAATTCTTCCTCGTGAATCTCGCCGCTGTCGATGATTTGTCTAAAATAATTGGGAAGGGGAGAGGAGGGGACTAAAAGGCCTAAATTGAGGATGAGGGCGCCTGTCCCTTCTGGATAGAGGTGCGCGCCTTCGCATAAGTGGGTTGAGGATTGGCAATGATTTGTGCCTAAAAAGGAGAGGTTAGCAAGTGGATAGCCCGCATGTTCTAACGTCTCCAAGGCCGCACAGACGTCAAATTCTTGAATGCGGCCATTAAACAACCTAGAAAAGAGGGGGAGCTGATCCGGGCTTCTTTTTACGATGCTCATATGTTCGAGTAGAGATTAAGTCCCACGTAGATACAGAGCACAGCGATTGCTCCAAAGGCGTAGTAATTCCAAATCTTGAATTTCGGGTTCACTAAGGGGATCAATGGTTTAATCGTCTTTTGTTTCCGTTCCACTTGAGATTCGGGAATTTTTTCCGCTAAAAATTCGATGTATTTGGCAATTCGGTTGGGTGATTTTTCATATTTTCCAAGAAAGCCTTTCTTAAGGATGAAGTAGAACATTTCGAAGACGATGGAGGGGAATTTGGGGTTTTCAAGCGCTTCATCGAGATTTTCAAAGAACACCTCGCCTGCGTTGGTCAAATTGAAGAAGTGTTTCTGCATCGAGCTCCACGTCTCATGGTCATTCGAAGAGAGGATCGCATGCATCTCTTCATCAAGGAGGGAAACGAGGCCGAAAAAGATCAGGTAAACGGAGTGTTCATCGAGGGACTGTTTGAGGTTGTTGCGCAGTTGGTTTAAGCGCAAAACCATCGAATTTCTTGTGGTAAGCAAGATCTCAGGGGAAATGTTCTTCTCGATCAGGTTATTCTTGAATTGCTCAATCTCTTTGAAATAGTAGAAGATTTCAGACCAGTAGGGATGTTTCATTCGCGATTCCTTCAGTTTTAAATTGTGGCGAAATTAATGAAACTTCCACCTCAAAGCCGGTAAGCCAAATATGGAGGAAATTTTTTAAATTTTGAAAGTAGACTAAAGCTAAATCTCTATTTTTGTCATCCATTTTTTCTAGGAAAAATTGATATTCGTCGGAAACAAGTGCATTACGGAAGGTGGGAAGATAGTGCACTTGGAAGTCTTTGATAAATGACGAGATCTCTTTAAAATAGGTGTGCCGTTGAGGCTTTAGAGCGTCCATGAGAATCAAGAGATCGTCGAGTTCCAGCCGGTCTTGATTTTTCAATCCAAGCAGGCGGATAAGGAAGTGGATGTCATCTAGTCCTGATTGCAGTTCAGTGGGATAGAGCTTGCCAAGCACACGTGTTTCAAGACTGGTGCACGTTGGATTTAAAATGGTCAGTTTCAGTTCTTTTTCAAGGTCATGGGAAAACCAAGGCTGGTGCCAGAGGGTATCCGCGGAAATGATTTTGGGATGCTCAAAGGCATCGACGAAGTTGAAGGATAAGCGGGGAGAGATTTTATGCTGTTGAGTTAAGACCTCTTCAATTTCATATGTTTCATTGCCTTGGTAGAGGATGGCAGGTTTTAAAGGGAGCATTTTATGTTTTTCAATCCGATACACCCCGGCGATGCGATGCAGGGAAAATTCATCTTCCGGGTCAGGATAAAGGATTGGGTAACATTCTTTGGTTCCGTCACAACGAATAGGGGCGCTTGGTTTTCTTTTGAGATTCACAATTGGAATGACAAACGGTAGCAGGGACTCTTTTGAGAGTTGGAATTTAATGGGCCAAGGGGAGCTTAAGTAAAAGCAGAGGGTGAATGAGCGCCATTTCTTTGCGTGATCTGGAACTTGGAGGTTGAGAAAGAGCTCTTGTTCAGGGCAATGGATCTGCGATCTGATTTGTTCCACAGGGTGATGGAAGAGTTTACATTCTTCTGGAAGGGGGAAGTCAAAGGAACAGGAAGCTCCATTCTCCATATTCAAATCGGGGCTATCGTAGGCAACGTCTACTTTTTTTAGGTGGTGCAGAAGAGCGAGTTTTAAAGAAAGAGAGGAAGGGTAATGGTTTAAGCAATTGATAAAGAGTTTAAACTCTCCGATTTTTTCATTGGTGGCATAGGAGCTTGTAAATTGGAGATAAAACTTTGAAAAGCCCGTTTCGGAAGGGATGAATTGGGTTTTAACTGCTCGAATCGGAAGGATGTGTTTGGAACCGATGGTTTGGAAATAGGCTTTTTTCCCCTCGCCTGTCGTAAAGCGGAGTTCTGTTCCCTCTCTTAAATCAATGGACTCACTTTGATCGAGCGACGGGGTTAGCTGGACCATTCCCATTGAGGGAAGGGGATGGCACAAATAGGGAAAATATTGTCGAAAAATTCTTCGATAGAGGCAAATGATTTTCTGTTCCCCTTGAATGCGATTGCGAGCTGTAAAAAATGCCATCGCTTCAATCAGGTGCCGTGTGTAGGGATCGTCGGAAAGGTCTTGAAATTTACCTAATGCATGGCGCGCATGTTGTGCTTTGAAGTGCTCTAATGTTTGGAGTTCTTCTAAGTACTTCTGATGGAGCTTTTCGTTGAAAAACATCGAGTCATCCCTAACGTCGTCGAGCGCTCTGCATCAGTTCCACGTCGATGATGGTTTCAAGTTGATCGAGCTGCTGCAGAAGCAACTCAGGTTTTTCCTGCAACTTTTTATCAAAACCTTGCTTTAATGTATCCAATAAAAGAGCGATCGCTTCTTCTGAAAAGGTGGTGAGTTCTTGAGAAATTCCGTCTAGCCAACCTTGAGCTACGGACAGTGTTTGATTGAATGGGTCTTTTGTCATGAAATCAGTCCTTTAAGAAACACATCGCCAGAGCAAATGCTTTGGCGATGTGTGGGTTGTAAGGAGATGGTTAACTGACTGCAACTCCCCAAGGTTTGATATATTTTCCCATTGGGCTGACATTTAGTCCGATGGGTTGTTCTTTATCAACAGAGTTGATTCCAAGCTTAAAGAAGAAGTTCTTTGGTTTCATGACTTCTGTAGATGGAGCGGTTTCATACTCAAATACATAAACGCCGTCATTGCTACGAACGACAGCTTCAACCACTGCTTCACAGGCAACTAAGTGTTGAAAGAATGTGTTTTCTTTTTCGTTATATTTATAGGTAACGAACTTCGTGCTGACATTTGTTTTTGTCATTTTTGCAATCTCAAGGCCCGCAACAACTTCGCTGTTTGGGGTGGAAATTTGCATATATAATGTCATGGGATCTGTTGCAGCTAAACTCCATACAACTCGGCTAAGAACTGCAACGACATCTTGTTTGCCCTCTTCTGTCACTTTTGCAACGTTTGTGTCTGCAGCAAATTTTTCATCGCCAATTTGCAATTCGAGGACGTAGCCAAAAGGCTTTGGACATGTTTTATTGAAATTAAATCCTTGTTCAACATCGAGGTCGAAAATTTTTTCCTGTGCTGGTGCCATAAACTCACTCCTATATCTCAAGATTGAGGTGTAAACATCTTAAGGAAGTTCACTCGGTCAGTCATCGCTTCCTTAGTCGGCAACTACTTTGCGCTAATATGTAATTTTTTTGCACTACATTTCGCGTAATTTTTTCATGAAGAAAAATTCCTCTTGCTAAAAATCAATCGGGAACATCTAATTCCGTGGAAAAAAATGATGTGAGAGGAATTTTAAATGATTCATACAAGATCTCCACTTCTCATCGCAGCATTTCTCTCAATGGGAATCCAGGCATCGGGAATGATGCTTGTGTTAGATAAGGACTCGCTGTGCGGAAATACAGAAAAAGTCATGAGAGGCTCTTTAAGACATATTGAAGGTTCTGGAATCGGGTATGATCAAGGGTATACAACAGTAGATCTCTTCTTAGCTCCTTTTCAGCCAATTCAGGATACTTGGCTTCCATTTATTGATGTGCGCGGCCATGTGTTTAACAATGCAACCTATGCTGGGAATCTTGGGCTGGGTGCGCGCATCTTAAAAAAGAGAGTCTGGGGCGTGAATCTGTTTTACGATGCACGCAACACCAAGCATCAGTTTTTCAATCAGTTCGGTGCAGGCCTTGAAGTTCTTGGAAATACCTTTGATTTTCGGGTGAACGGCTATCTCCCTTTTGAAGATGGGGATAAAGGAGCCCGTTTCTTTACGATGGGTGGGCTTAATGTTGAAGTGGGCTGGAAAGATAATAAAGTGAGCGACATGCCCGTTTATCTTGCCGCTGGTCCCTACTATTTTCATGGAAAGAATAAGAATGCGATTGGACTGCAGACTCGATTCAAGGTGGATTTTTTTGAGTATGTAGGAGTTGAAGGGATTCTTTCGTATGACCCGGTCTTCAGATTGAATGTTCAGGGGCAGTTTAGTATAACGATTCCATTTGGTCCCCGTCCAAAAGTGAAAAAAAGAGATCAACTGACCTGTCGGCAAACAGTCTTACAGTGGAAGACGGCGTTGCAGAGCATCTCTCGCGATGAGATCATCGTCCTTGATCGGAATCGGTCGAAATCAGATCAGTCTAAGAAAGAGGAGGCTTCCACGAAGTCTCAAGCAGTTCAAATGAAATTGAGTGCATGGAAACTCAAAGAAGAGATCGATAAAAATCAATTTGCTCGTATTAGAAAATAAGGAATGGTTTGTATGTGTCAAGTGATGCTGTATTTGCTGATCTTCATCTTCTCTTCTCCATTAATGGGGGAGGCCATCCGTTTGGGGAAATGTTATGAAATTCCTGGACAAGTGGGGACATCATATGCTCCCACAGTTGCCATGAATGCGTCCCATGCAGCTGTGATTATGTGGGAAAATTCAAGCAGTGAAGGAAACGCGATTTGTGTTGATTTTAACTGCAATAAATCGTCATGGGGATGGATCCCATCAGAAGAGCTTGATCTCTCTGGCTCTCTTTTAAGACTCATGCAATGCAGTGTGGATGATTCCAATCGCTCTCATCATTTATGGGTAACGGAAAGAAAACAGGGAAAGTATCAATTTCATCTTGCTGAAGGGGATTTACAAGCAAAGAGCATTCAGAAAATAAACGATGGCTTAAGCGGCTTTTCTTTCGATCCATCTCACTATCGTATTGCATTAAGAAAGAATGGGGAGCTGTTTCTGGTGAGATTTCTACAAGAAGGAGGGGAGAATCCTAAATTTACCTTACAGGAATTTTCCTCTGCTACCGGCGGATTTATTACTATTGCGCCCCCTTCGAAAAATCATTACTTTCATCGCAAGATCTTCCTTGATCAATGTGCGATAGCGGCTAGCCCCAATGGGAGCGACTGTGTCGTCTGGGAGGAGCAGGCTTACCCACGGACACAGATTCACTTTTCTGAAAAACACAACGTGACTCAGTGGTCTTCCCCTTACTGTCTTTATACTTCCCCTAAAGGGGGCTTTTTATCAGATCTCAAGTTGGCAGTTGGAAAGGAACTCCAAGCGGCGGTTGTGTGGGTTGCGTTTTCTCACGCAATGCAGGGGCGCCATGTCTATGGAATGGTTAGAAATGCGCAAGGGGACTGGAGCGTTCCAAAAGCTCTTGTAGCGTCAGCTCAAGAGATCGTGAATCTCAATGTGATGGTAGACCCAAAAGGGAATGCTCTTGCCGTTTGGGAAGTCATCTTACAAGGATACCATGAAATTTGGAGTGTCTATAAGTCTGCTAATCAAGATTGGGAGGTCCCCATCTGCTTAAGTCAATCTCCCTCTCGTCATCAGACTCCACAAATCCATGTCTCTGGATTAAATCGGTTTGTGGTGTTGTGGCAAGAGAATCGTGAGAATGATTGGTGCGTGCACAGCAGGATATACGACGGAAGCAGATGGTTAGATGATCAGGTGTTGTCGCTCGGTTTACAAAGTAGACAACCCTCATGCGCCATTGAGGGGACTCAAGGGATCATTGCTTGGTTGAAAGGTTCTAGCGATGGTTCTTGGAAAGTCAACTATGCTCACTTGAGTGTTTATTAGGTATAGTTTCCTGTAAAGAATCCTCGATAAAACTATAAATCATTAATTTTTCATTAAGCTGGTTGTTTTTCTCTCATCTAGGGAATGGACTTCATTTGTCAAGTTTCCCTAGGAAAAAAAGATAAGGCATAAGAAAAACCTTTTTTAATAACCATCAAAATTGTAATTTATCTTCAATTTATTTCGGGAAAGCGTACAGAAATGGCTTTTCTGTGGTTGATGGGTTAACAGAGGAGGATTCTATGGCAGTACAAGATGAAGTTCCAAAGTCACGTGTCACGCTTACATATAAAACAGAGGTTAATGGAGAGACCGCTGTTGAAAACCTACCCTTTCGTTTGATGGTATTAGGGGATTTCTCCGGAGGATCCTCGAAAGATCGACAAGTCAATTTAGAGGAACGGCGTGTGAGATCCTTTGATGGCAATAACACGAGCGATGTCATGAAGGATATGGGGATTACTTTAGATCTCGTGGTTCCAAATCGGGTGAATCCTGCAGCAGGCCAGGAAATGGCTGTGCATCTTGATGTGAATGCGATGAATGTATTTTCACCAAAAGAAATTGCAACGCAAGTTCCTCAAATTCGAGCGCTGTTAATGCTCAAGCAGCTGTTAATGGAGTTACAAGCCAATATTGCAAATAAAAGAGAGTTAGGGGTTCTTCTCAATAAGATTTATGGAAGTGAGGAGGGATTTAATGCTCTCAAAGAGCAACTTAAGGGTTTTTCTATGTATCAGCTACCTAGTGAAGCCCATTTACCAGCTACTTCACAAGATCAAAAGGAGGAAGGCAATGAGTAACGATTCAACTGGAGCACGGGAAGCTGTTTCTGGAACAGTTCTTTGTGAAAGGGTGCCTGGATTTAGTTTAGATTCTATTCTCAATGTAATGCGCTTGAAATGTACGGAAGAGAGCACCATGCCGATGATTGCTGAAAATTTTCAGCCATTAGAGGATACGAGCTCTGATGATCGACGCTTTGTTTCCTCTTTGGCGGCGCTTGTGATGAATGTGGATCGCGAGGTAACAGACGATCGCTTATCAAAAGGCAAGATTCAAGAGTTTATCAATCAAATTGATCAAAAAATCAACGATCAAATCAATGAGATTATTCACCATGAAAAATTTCAAGCACTGGAAGCGAATTGGCGTGGATTGTTTGATTTGATGTCGGGAATTAATTTTCGAGCCAATGTGAAGCTTGATATCGTGGATGTTTCAAAGGATGAGCTTGGAGAAGATTTTGAGAACAACTCAATTGACTTTTCGAGATCCGCTCTCTTCCAGAAGATTTACACAGCAGAGTATGAGCAATATGGGGGCAAACCCTATGGTGCTTTAGTTGGCTTGTATCAATTCGAACACACTCCGCGCGATGAATTTTGGCTCAAGATTATGGGGAAAATTGCAAGTGTCAGCCATGCGCCTTTTATTTCGTCGATTTCTCCTAAGTTCTTTGGGTGCGAAACGGTGGATGAGCTTGCGATGATCAAAGATCTCGAAGGGTTGATGAATCATCCCAAATATGGTTCGTTCAATGCACTGCGTGATTCTGAAGAAGCTGCTTATCTCGGACTTTGCCTCCCTTCTTACATCCTTCGTTTACCTTGGCATCCAGAGAAAAATCCCTGTGGATCGATCAATTTCTTGGAGTACACGTGGGGAGATGATAACAAAAAATACCTCTGGGGAAATGCGGCAATATTATTTGCGAAGAATCTTGTGAAATCATTTACCGAATCGGGATGGTGTCAATACATTCGTGGGCCTAAGGGAGGGGGACTCATTCCAGGACTTCCTGTGCATACATTTAATATTCGCGGTGAAGAGGAAATTAAAATCCCCACTCAGATGTTAATTCCCGATTACCGAGAGCTGGAGTTTGCAAATTGTGGATTTATGCCACTGATTTACCGAAAAGGAACGGCGGATGCGTGTTTCTTTAGTTGTCAGTCATTAAAGAAGCCTAAGAAATTTACAAATCCGAGAGACTCTGAGAATGCTCAGCTAGCATGTAATCTCTCCTATACGTTCTCGATTACACGGATCGCTCACTATGTGAAGTGCATTGCGCGCGACCAGGTGGGTTCAAGTGCAGATTCAGCATACATTCAGAATAAGCTGAACCGTTGGATTATGAACTATATCACAACGGTTGTGAATCCTGATGACCTGACGCTTCGCTATTATCCATTTAAGGCTGCTGAAATTAAAGTTGAGCCTAAAGATGGTCAGATTGGTTGGATGAAGTGTTCGATTTCTGTGCTTCCTCATATTCAGATGGAAGGACTTGATGTGGAGCTTCGGTTGGAATCCAGATTAGGTAAAAAATAAGATGTGGAGGGATTTAAGGTGTTAAAATCGTTATTTAGTAAATTAAAAGGGCTTTTCTCTTTTAAAATTAAGATGCCCAAACTGCCGAAGTTTAATTTGTTCAAAACAAGAGTTAAACTCTATCGTGTCTGGAAACGGTTTCTCAGACAGATCCCTCCCACTTATCGCCATTTTATCCAATCGTATCCCAGCCATTTTATCGTTTTGGGCGATGAAAGAAGCGGGAAGAGCCAGTTGATCCATAAGCACATCGATCAAGAGAAAGATGTCTACTCCTTTGAAACTACCTATACAGCTGAACCCGATGTTCAGCTGTATTTAGGACAACGGTGCATTTTACAAGAAATTGCATGGAATCTTGTCGAAGATCGCAGTGTTCGAGCAAAAAAAGAACTCACACAGCTGTGGCGCAATCTGTATGCAAGCAAAGATCCTACGATTGTGATCGCTTTTAACCCGACTTTTTGGGAAAAGACAGACTTTGAAAAAGTTAACCACCATGCAAGGCTGATCCTCAACAAAATTGGCCTTCTTTCCCATATCATTGATAAGCCGATTAAAATTCGGATTGCACTCACGCATAGCGACTTGATTCCAGGTTACAGTGAATTGATGCACATTTTAAGGATTTATGGAATTTCTCTTGAAGTTCCTCTGGATCACTTTGATAGCGATACGATTCGCAATGTATTTCATGGATATGAACAGCTCCTCTCCCTTGCCCTGAAAAACTCCAATTCGGAAGGGTATCTCAAGATCCTTAATTTCTTAAAGCGCCTTGAGGAGATTTCTCCTGTAATCGACCAATTTATTCGATCATTGATGCAAAAGGATTTTGAGAAGAAAGTAGTCAGTCTCGAGAAGGGGTATTTTGTTTCGAATCAGGAGATCGATTTGAATTCTGAAATATTCGAGTGCGAGCAGAGAGAAGAGGCTTCTGTCTATATCAAAAGACACTATTTTAAACATAAAGTTGCGAGTGTTGGATTGGCTTTGGCAGGGTGCGTGTGCTTGGCAGGTGCAAGTGTAGTGAAGAAGCAGGAATTGATCCAGATCCGCAAGCGGATTGCTCTTCTTGAGCGGTATCAATCAAGCGAGTATCTGGATAAGGTGATTCCTGTGCTGCCTCCTTTGGTTAAAATATCGACAGCTAAGATTTTTCTCACAAGACTCGAGCCTTTTTTCTACGGAGCTTACAAGCGGCAGATTGTTGATTTTATTGAGAACAGCCGCAATTTTGTCTTGATCCCAGCCTTTCAGAAAATCTTGATGAAAAATCAAGCAGAAATCGAGCTTGTGTATCTCTTAGGTCTTTGTAAGGCAACAAAGGATAATCGGCTAGGCCAACTCATTTTAGAGAATACGAAAGAATGGGCAGAAATGCTTGAGCTTCCAGAACCCTTTATTCATGCCTATGTTTCCCTATCTGACAAGCCCCAGCCAGTTAAAGAGTATCTTGAGCGGTTCAACTTGCTCTATAATGCAACTCCGTTAACAAATGAGCAGCCTTGGATTTCCTTCTTTAAGCATGTTCAACAGTATCTAGACCATCCCGATGTGCTCACGCTTCATTTTGAGGATTTAAAGATGGAGGCTGCGGGATTATTGGCGTCGCTGCATCGGCTGAAAGAACATAGTCTTTCCCCCTTTGTCTGCAAGATCTTACAAGAAGATGGAGAGCTTAAATCGCATATAGGTTTTTTACCTAAAATCCAACTCATTCAATCGCTTCGGGATAACTACGATGTGTTGGATCAATTTCTCAAAAGCATTCAAGGGTCTAACCTCGATCCTGCTTTGTGTAATTCGCTATGCGTTAACGGTTTTTTGGAATGTGTGGAAGATTTTATCGCAACTTGCGATTTGTCCAACCACTCCTATCACTTCATTTTGGCAGATAAGCGCTGGATGTTTGAGTCGTCAAAGTGGAGTAACACGATCAATAGCTTGAAAGTAAAAAAAATTGTCGACGATTACATTGTGAACAATCGAGAAATGCAAGGGGCTTCATTCTTTAAAAATATTGGGCAGCTCCTTGACTTAGATTTTTCATATTTAGGGGAGGTTTTTCCTGAGTTTCAAACAAGAAATCGAGTAGGGGCTTATTATGCTCGAAATGCCTATGAGAAATATGTCTTTCCCGTCTCTGATAAATTAAGAAAACTCAACGATTCAACGCTGTTAACTGCGGATATCAAAAATGACCTCAATAAGTTTATCGCAGCAGAGGTCGAGTCATACGCTCGGGAATACCGCAGGCAGTATCAAGAGATCATTGCTCAGTTGAATATTGTGCCGGAGTCGATTGAAGAGGTGAGAGCCGTGGTTGGGTTTATGATTGAGCCCCTTTCCCATTTCACATATTTCCTTCAAACGCTGAAGCACAACTTAGATGTGCCTTTCTCTGAGAGCTTAGTGTTGCAGCCGATGCAGTACTTAAGAGAATTTCAGTTTTTGAATATGGTGCTCTCCGATCATCTCGAAAAAGGGGGCGAGCTGCTCACGTATCAAAACATTTTAAGAGAGATGTTGGATGAAATTGCTCCCCGCTCCTTTGTTAAAGGGGGTAAAGGTGACGAAAATTTATTCTTAGGCTACCTCTCTCTTGTCGGTCGTTTCAGTTTAGCTATCTTAGGTGGACAAGGGGTCTCTTACGTCTCCTTGATCCAAAAGTGGCTAACCGATACGGCAGTTCCTCATCGGTACCATCAGTTGTTCTTAAATCCTGCGAATTGGATCCATGAAATCGGCCTTGCTGATCTGAAGTCCTCAATTGAGCTTGCGTGGAAAGAGCAATGTGAGCCTGAAATTAATGCCTTATTTGCCAAATTTCCTTTCAGTTCAGATGGACAGGAGCTTGCAACAGTGGAAGAATTACAGCACATCCTGCATCCAAGCAGCCATCTTTGGAGCAAGATTGAGCAAATCATCGGCCCTGTCTCTTGGAAAGAAGATCAGTCTCTAGAGGCAAAATACCCTGAACTCCTCAAGTTAGATGAAAATATTTTTAGAACAGCACATGCAATGGCAAAGGCTACTCAAATGCTATGGGATGAACAAGGAAATTTCCAACCTCTAGTATTTAAGGTGCAAACGGTCCCTTTCAAACTAGCTGAACATAGAGATAATCAGACAGTCATGTCGTTTTTGATCACGAAAGGACAATCCTTGTTTAACATCAACCAGAAACCCCAGTGGCAGACGATTAAAACAAAATGGTGGGAGCCGGATGAGATTTCGATTGGAATTGAGCTCTTGGATATCAATAACAATGTGCACTCTTATCAAAATATGAAGTTTGATAAAGAGATTTGGAACATCTTCCAACTCTTAAAAGAAGGGCAGCAAACCAACGGTCAAGTCTGGCAATGGCAATTCTCTAATGATCGGGACCATGTGTTTGCGCTTCATTTTGAGAAGAACCCTTGGGAAGTTTTAAATACTTTGAATTAATTGGTGAAAAAATGTGTAGAAAGATTGCTTCTTTATTTGTCTTATCAGTTGTTTTTGTGATCGTCAGTGGATTTAATATCTTTAGTTCTGAGGGCAAGGATATTGGAGTTTGTTTAAAACTAGAGCCAAATGTAAATGGCGGCACTCCTTTTTACGTCTATCTCAAAGAGGTCGATAAGGGGGAATTTTTAAGAGAAGATTACGAACACGTCGTGATGGAGAGTTTATCTTCCGCTGAGGTGCAATCGGAATGTAAATCTCAGGTCCTTATTCCAGGGAAGATCTATGAAATCCGTTTCCCTCGTAAGAATTTAAACAAGCAAGTGGGAATCTATTTTTTGTTCACTCAACCAGGTGAAAACTGGAAGTTGCTGTGCGATCCCTCTAAGCGAGTGAGGATTGAGTTAGGTGGAAATGAGATTGTGAAGGCTCATAATGAGTGAGATAATTTATGGTGCGATTCGATCGAGCGTGTTACGAGGCTTGGAATAGTTGTCAGACAGAAAGCCGGCTTAAGTTAGAAGAGGCAATTCGGGACTCTCATGGGAATCCCGAATCCTTTTGGAAAGAGCTTCCCATTCTTCATGGGGAGATCACCGGACTTAAAGCAAATCAGTTCAATCTCTATCACGACTGCATCACGCGCCATCTTGGAAAGCGTCGATGTGCTTTGAAAATAGCAAAGAATGGAGCTTTGACGGGATGGACATTTGAGCAACTCGATCGGCTGGTGAATTTCCAATATGATCGGTGGATCAACGCAGAGATCAAACCGGGCTTGCACGTTGCGATTGTGATGCCTGTAGGGATCCATTTTCTAGTGACACTGCTCACAGCGTTGAGGATTGGGCTCAAATTCACCTTCCTGCCGCTCGATAGCCCAGCACTCTCTACCAAGCGCATTTGGACTTATCTCGATCAGATCAATCCTGATTTAATCATGACCACATCGGATGATGCGGCTTTTATTAATCAGTCCAGTGATTCTGTTCGTTCTAAATTAGATAAGACAAGCCTGTTTTCAGGTGGTTCGCGAGAAAAAAGTTGGTATTGGCTTATTGATTATTTGGAAGAGAAGGGGGAAGTAAAAGAAAAGGAGATGGCAACAGCTTTAAGCGGAGATGTTGTCCAGATTGCCCTTGCATGCCAAACTGAGCGGATCGGAGAGGTGCGTTCAGTGAAGATTCAGGAGCTCTATTTCTCACTGATGCGCGATGGATTGGTGATTCTCGGATTAAAACCTGGGGTCACATGGGCCTATTCATCTTATTGTTCGTTAAGAGAGCAGCCATTTTGCTTATTGGCATCTTTGTTTTACGGCGCTTGTACCATCTATTTTACCGAGCAGAATCTTCAGCTCAATTCCCAACTGTTAGAAAATGAACCGATTGATGTTTTGCATATCTCTCCTGAGACGAAGCATTTGATGTATGAGGCTAAAGGATTTCCAAAGCATAAATTAAAATTATGTACGCGCTCTATTTTTGACCATGAAGATGAGCGTTCATGGGATCTTTTCAAGGAGAGATGCAAGCTTGAAAAGACCCCATTTAGCCGAGTTTATTGGGATAATTCCCAAAGCGGGGTCATTTTATTTTCTTTGCCGAGCACAGATAAATATGAGGTGGGGTTATGGCCTTCAATGGGGATTCCATGGGTGCTTGTGCAATGCAATGAATTGCGCGAATACTCTTTGGAGCCATTTGGGATTTTGAAGCAAAGTAACTATTCCGATTCGAACCTGATTGTGACCAGGCTACAAAATGGGTGTTACATTGGAAGTACGGTCGTTCCCACGAAGGATGGATATACTCTTCCAATTGATGCATTGCAGCAAGCAGTTTCCTTGTTTGAATTTGTTGACAAAGGTATTCTTTTAAATCTCAAAAACTTGGGAGGGGCCTTTGAGGCTAAACGGGTCTTGATTATTTTTGTGAAGTCAAAGCACAGCGCAGAGATTGAAAAGCAAAAAAAAGCCTGGACATTGCAACTGGTGATGCACATCAAAGAGTTTTTTGGACCTGTGTTTGCCCCAGATCAGTTTGAATTTTACCCTTTTTCGCCGAAATTAGAGGGAGATAACGTCGATCGAAATTGGTGCGAACATCAGTACGCAACTGGATTGTTTGCTCGTAAACGGAGAATGAAGGTCTACGAGCTGTTAAATCATCTACGAACCTTAGTCAAGGAAGGAGTTTAGTTTATGGGAAAGCTACTTGTTCTTGGAGCTACGATTAAGTGCAGTCATTGTGCAACGCCTGGAAAGTTAATTGTAATTGCCCCGAAGGTGACAGGGTGCCATAAACCGATGGCAAATAAAAACGATGCGATCGGATGCATGAATATTTTGCCACTGGGCTTTTGCATGATCACGATGAGCCCGTGTGTTCCTGCGACCTCATCATGGGACACCTCTTTAAAAATTAACGTCAGAGGAGCCCCTGCGGTGGATGATGGGTGCAAGGCGTCTTGTGCGCTTGGCGGCTCAATTAGCGTTTTGGATGCAGGCCAAGGCAAGGTCAATGATTGATGGGCACTAAAACAGCTATTTATGATTTAGAGGCCCTTCAGCACATCTTAGAAAGAGAGCGCGATGCGTCAGAAGAGCAATTTAGTCCCCATTTCTATGAAGTATCCGCGCTGATTGAAAAAGATGAATATCAAGAGGCAGCTGTCCTTATTCGAGACAATATTGAAGAGGGCCCTTTAGATATCCGTCTTTTAATGTATTATTTTTATGCGTGCTTTACAGAGAAGGGGATGGCCTGCTGTGAGAAGATGTTTTTAATGATCAATTCTGCGCTCCAATCCAACTGGGATTCGATTAGTCCTTCGACGAATCGAGACCAACATGCCAAGAAGGCGATCGATTGGCTGTTCATGAGGATCATCAAGAATTGTGAGTTTATCAGTCGGATGGTGGGCTCTGGCAACCTTGCTTTTTTCAATCAATGCACAGCAGAGATTAATAAAAAAGGGGTTGAGAAAGCTCTTAAAGTAGCCTACGCGCTTAATGAGACTTTAGAAGGCAAGTGGGACGATTCAAATCTGAGTGATTTATTGATGCATGTCGTCAAATGGATTAAAGAATTTTCCCAGATCCTCTTGGATCGAGAGACTACAGAGAAGGCTGCGAGACGCGCGCCCCCTCCGCCCCCTCCCGAAGAGGAAGAAGAGGAAGTTTCACCAAAAGTCACTCCAACACACGATGAGGGAATATCTGATGCGATGAGATTGCTCCAGCGCAAAATGGATGCCTTTCAATATCTCATCGAGAAGAGGGATTATCAGAAGGCTGCAGTGATCGCCGATGACATTGAGCGGCTCATTGAAAACTTCAATCCGCTTGTCTATTTGCCAAAGGTCTTTACGCGTCATTTTAGTCTGTATGCGAGGGTTTCAACGAAGTTAGATGATAACCGGGATGGGGGAGCATTTAGGATCTTAGAAAAGCTCTATCAGACTAATTTGGACGCCTTTTTAGAGTGGAGAGGGTGAGGCTTGCCTTAAATAGTGGAGCCTATCCGCAAAGTGCCATGGATCATCCCGGGATGATCCATGGCACTTTGCGGATAGGCTCAAGGTGCATCTTTAAAAAGGTCTTCAAGGCTTGTTTGGCTTACAACGATTTCTTCAGAATACATCGTCGGCTTGAGACCCATTGTTGTAATCATTGAAAGAAAAAGCTGTTTGGTCGTTCTTGTTTGCTTTCGAAAGATGATCATTTTTTTTTCCAGAGCCATTGCATACGATTTGTCGATAGAAAAAGGAACATCGGAGCATTTTATTTCACATATTGTAATCGATCCATCTGGACGGTCAAAGAGGAGATCTATTTGTGCCCCTTCATTCACTGTTTTTTTTCGGGGAATATATCTCCAAGTTGCGGCGATTGCACCAGGTTCTAATTTCAAAGCAGCCCTTATTTGATCGATGTGCTTATAGCAAATGGATTCAAAGGCGAGGCCTGACCAGCTTTTCCAACCTGGTCTCTGAGAAAGCGAAAGCCAGAATCCCTTATTTGTGGATTTTTTGTTGATAGTTTTAAGGTTGGGTTTAATCCATTGAAGATAAAAAAGGCTATATTCATCATCAATGACGTAATATTTCCCTTTGTCACTGTGTCCATAAGGAACGAGGGTTGTAATAAACCCAGCTTCCTCTAGCTCGGTAAATCGGATAGTTGAGTTTCCGCCGGAAGAAAGTTTTGTTTTTTTTATGAGTTCTGCTTGTCCGATCCCATAACGGTGTTGGGCTACGGTTTTGATGATATTTATGTAGGGCTGAGGGTCTTCAAAAAGAGATTCAAATAAGCGGTCAAATTCTTTAACGAGAGGGCCATTAGTTTGAAAGCATATTTCGTCGATGCATTGATGCGCTGATATCCCCTTGCGCACATATGTCCAATAGAGAGGCACTCCCCCAAAAACGGTATAGAGATTGAGGATATGGCGTTTCTCAAGACGGATCTTATTTTCTATCAAAAAGAGTTCTGTCTCTTTGAGACTAAATGGCTTCAAATGAAGATGCCGAGTAACCCTATTATGGAGACCTCCTGTGTTATTAATGATTTTTTCTATGATCCAAGAAGTTGCGGATCCGCATATGATGAGTTTTAGCCGTTCATCGAATGACCAATAGCGATTCCAATATAATTCTAGAGCTGTCAGCAATCGAGAACGCGGGGTGGCCATCCAGGGCAGCTCATCTAAGAAAAGCACGACTTTTTTATTTTTTGGTATTCTTGCAATGGCTTGTGCCAGGTCGTCTAAGGCTTCTATCCAGTTCGCTCGGGGGGAGATCGGAGCTCCTAGATAAAAGGATATACTGCGTCCACTTGAAAGTTAGACAAATTTCGGCCGCAGCATCTTCACTTT
>CAYWSY010000001.1:0-85656 GCA_964461105.1 uncultured bacterium | reverse complement strand
TCATTATATCATTTTTATCGTTGATTTTGTTGCTCAATAAAAAGACTTTGCAGGTCTCCTGGCTAGAGGGCATTGAAAATCCCAAAAAATGACAAAAATGCTGTCTTAAATCCCAAAAAGTTGCCAAAATGAAGGAAACCGGGGGTTCTAGTGACCATTTTCTTTCCAGAGGTATTCGTATCCAATGCCACCCTTGCCGCCCGGGTTTCGAAAGAACTCAAAATGGGGAGGCTGCGCAAATTAGGAAGCAAGGTCTACACCACTAATCTAACCGACCCTCCAGAGCTATTGATGAAACGGCACGCTTGGTTTATCGTTAAAGAGCTGTTTCCTGGCAGTGTCATTGCTGATCGCACCGCTCTCGAGCACAGACCAGCTAAGGATGGATCGATCTTCATTGTTTCTAAAAAAAAGAGGCCTGTTCTGCTTCCCGGGCTCTCTATTTATCCTAGAAAAGGGCATGGGCCTCTTAATGAAGATAAGCCGTTTATGGAAACGCTCTATTTATCCTGCCCCGCACGAGCCTTTTTGGAAAATTTATGCATCAGACGACAACGAAAAAAAGAAGTTGCGCGAACACTATCTCGCAAAGAACTCGAAGAGAGATTAGAACATCTTCTTCAGGGAGCTGGTAGTGAGGCGCTTCAATCTTTACGTGACGGAGCAAAAAAAATAGCCCCTCTTCTCGGGTTAAAGAAAGAGTTAAATATCCTTGACGGTTTGATCGGAACCCTCCTTGGAACGCGCAGCTCTCCCTTAACCTCTCCACTGACAATTGCGCGATCTCAAGGGCTTCCCTTTGATCCCAAACGCCTCGATCTTTTTCAAAAACTCTATGAATCGCTCGCGCGCATCAGTACTCCAGATCGAACCCTTCTGCATCCTGGATCTTCCCTTCCCTTTTTTGAAGCCTATTTTTCAAATTTTATTGAAGGCACGGAATTCCAAGTTGAAGAAGCGGCTGAAATTATTTTTCAAGGAAAAATCCCAAAAAATCGACCTAAAGATGCTCATGATATCTTAGGCACCTATCAAATCACATCCAGTTTGAAAGAGATGGCAATCTGTCCCTCCACTGAAGATGAGTTCCTTTCTATATTAAAACACCGCCACGCATTACTCATGCAAGGCCGCCCTGAAGCAGGACCTGGAAAATTCAAAACTATACAAAACCAAGCAGGCTCAACTCTGTTTGTGTTTCCGGATCTTGTCGAGGGGACATTAAGAAAAGGATTCCAATGGTTTCAAGGGCTTCAAACCCCTTTTCAACGCGCCGTTTACATGATGTTTCTCATCGCAGAGGTTCACCCTTTTACTGATGGAAATGGGAGGTGCGCGCGCATCATGATGAATGCAGAGCTCGTTGCACACGATCAATCTCGGATCATCATTCCCACGATTTTCAGAAATAATTATCTTTCAGCTCTTAAAGCACTGACCCATCAAGCTCGAGCAGATGCACTCATACGCACGCTTGACTTTGCACAGAAATATACCTCTCAAATCGATTGGAGCACTTTTGACAACGCGCATGCGATGCTCATTGCAACGCATGCCTTCGAAGATTCGAATACCGCAGAGCTTCTTGGAAATCGCCTCATTCTACCTTGATGCCTGATTCCGAAGAACCGGGTCTACAATAGATTGTGCATCTAGGTAGCCTTTCTCTCTCACGTAATTGGCAATCATGTTAAAAGCAATGTCCCGATCTTCCACAAACTGATCGGGAATGAGCGCAGCTGTCTCGGCAGCTTCCTTTGCACATTCCAAGGGGGGTTTAAACCGATTGCTAATCCTCGCTTCTAATTGCATGTCACACACAGCCAACAGAGCTCGTCCCTGATGATTTGGAGCATCCTTGCTATCTGATAACCCCAAAGCGGCTAGTCGCGCATGCTCATAGTCCATGATTGGATAAGCCATCAGATTGCGATACAATTGATCACACTGCTCTTCCCTTCTCCACGATTCCTTATTTTTCTTAGCAGCCTCAATGGCAAGAGCATATTCACCTCGGTTATACAGCAAGTTAGAAATCCGATTCATTAATCCATCAACTCCATACTCAGCGATCATGATTGCCGAGGTGTAATCTGATAGCCGGATCAAATCGAAAGAGACCGACTCAACCAGTTGATTTTTCAAATAACCATCAGGAATTTTGGAGAAAAATAACTTACATTCCTCAAAAGATCGCTTGCGAGCAAGCTCATGAACTTTACAACAAATAATTGATTCGAGCCGTTTTTCTACTACTTGGTGATTAAAATCCTTACAACTGTAAAAAAGCTCGATTAAATCAAGAGCTTGTTTGAAATTTCCTGTGTGTAAATCCTGCGTGATCTGTTTTTCTAACCACCCAGCTGGAAACGCAAAAATTTGCGCATTTAATAACGTTCGAACCATTAACAGACCATCATTTAATCCTAACGCTCTTTCAAACACGCTGAGGTCTATAGAAATGCGAGACTGCAGGCTTAAAGGCGTCTTGAGCACATCTTCAATCCATCTGACATCCCAATGCATCAAGGCGCAGTGTAATTGAGCTGCGGGTGCTGCTGTCAAGTGTTCATAGTGAAAGGCTCTTAAGCTCTCGAGATAACGGTTGAAACACACTCCTTTTGAGAGCTCTAGGAACCAGCTTTTTAAAGCCCCCTGGTTCTTCGCGACCCGATAAGAGTCCTTAATTAACTGAAGATTATGAGCCAACATCACCCGAACAGGCTCGTATGTCGCGCCTCCCCCGTGAACGGCTAGATCTGAAAGAGCTGAAATGGCAAGCGTCGCAGGATTAGAACCAGGCTGTTGGTTATCGAGCAACATGAAGAGCACTTTGTATTTATCGATCAACCCACATCCCAACAGAAATGAATACGCTTTGGCATAAGGGTGTCTTGGGTTGGAGATGCTCCTAATGGTTCCATTTGAGTCTTCAAGAGGATTACCGTCGATGTCTTTCCGGGAAATAACAAGATCTGGCACTCCTGAATAAGGGACGCACAGATCCCGGTTAGGGCAAATCCCATCCGTATCCCGTCCATTAGAATCATAGACGATCTCACTGCATATTGAACTCAAGTCAGTCAACATCTGCTGCCAGATCTGCTTAGTGTCTTCCTTTCGCGTATCAATAGGGTTTATTAATTGACGCCGATTGGCCCGAAAATGTTCAACAATCCGTTCTGGATCGCCGATTAATTGCTCAATCAATGCTTGATGCTCAGCTACAACGCGAGCAAATCCCTCCGGGTCGTGGCGCTCAGCTAAAAGATTGAAACACATATCAAATGCACGTTCTGACAACTCAGAATCTCCACCCTTTGGAGAGAGGATTTCCCATAAGAAAAACAGTTCGTCTTCCGGAATATTTTGAACCTTTCCAGATGCTGTACGCTGATAATAGCGGGTCACTCCATAGCCTGCATTGCTTTCGTAGAAGCGGATGTAATTGTACATGTGGGATTGATGTGAGAATGGAGCATCTAAGTAAAAAATAGAGCCTTTTGCCCCCACGACACGCACTCCTGGGGGAGAATGAGAGGCGATGTGTTTTAAAAGGTTGTCTTTCCCTAGTCCAGCTTGACACCCCTCAACAATGTAGAGCCCACCGGGTTTAACCAAACCACAGAGCTGTCTCATGAGCTTAAGGTCCGCTGGAGCTGTCGAAATACTCCCTCCGGGAAGCTGGCTCAACACCCCGTCAAGACAACTTCCATGCCGCCGCTCATGGACCACCTGATAAGTTCTCCCTCTGGCGCGCGCGATCGCTTCTGGAAATGTTTCACAGTGATGCAGCTCGACATCGACTTTTAGCTGGGTCCGAAAAGCCGAATAGATTCCGTCTGCAGCAAAAGCACTGTTAGAGTCATGTTTGGGAAGTGTTGAAAGACAGAGCACCTCAACGGGAGTCGATCTCATATCCCCACTTGAGCTCGAGGCTGTACCCACTTCAACCAAGGGGACATCAATCTGAACAACCTGTTCTTCGATAGAAGCCTCTATTGATCTACATCCAAAAAATGTTTTAACATAATTAATGATTGAAGACATAACAGCACCTAATTTAAATCAAATTAAAATAGCATTATCGTGTATTTTAAAATTAAAATCAAACTAATATAAACAAAACAGATTTAGAAACTTATAACAGACACCAGCTACCAGAGCGGAGCCAGGGAGGGTAAACATCCAGGTAAGCACCATTTTTCGGGCAGTATGCCAGCGGACTCGAGCGGGCGTCTTTGCTGAGCCGACCCCCGTTACGCTGCCGACGATCATCTGAGTTGAACTAATCGGCATGCCCATGAAGCTTGCTGCCAAAATAACGCAAGAAGCACTGGTTTCCGCAGCAAAGCCGTGAAACGGCTGGAGCTTGGTGATCCCAAAGCCCACTGTGCGGATGATCCGAAACCCTCCAGTTCCAGTACCGAGGCCCATCGTCAGCGCACAAGCAAGGATCACCCAAAGAGGGATCTGAGGTTGGTTGATGTACCCACCTGCAAACAATCCAAGAGTGATGATCCCCATACTTTTTTGAGCATCGTTCAATCCATGAGAAATTGCCACAAAGCTAGAGGAGATAATTTGGAGTTTATTGAAGATCTGTTCATGTTCTTTCACCTTAGGGAAAGTTAGCAATTTCTGAAGCCCTTTCATTAAAACAAATCCAATGAGGTAGCCAATTATGGGAGAAAGAAGCATCGGGATCACAACTTTATAAACCACTCCCTTCCAGATTACCATGCTGCTGCCGCCACTAAACATCACAGCCCCAATTAAGCCCCCGATAAGCGCATATGAAGAACTGCTCGGAATAGCGATGTACCACGTGGCGACATTCCAGACGATGGCGCCTAAAAGGGCAGAAACTACAAGCGCTTGTGTAGAGTAATGAGGATCGACAAGTCCCGTGGCGACTGTCTGTGCAACGCCGCTAATTTGAGTGGCCCCTAAAGTATTGAGAATAGCTGCCAAAATGATTGCTGTTACAGGGCGCAGGACGCGCGTTGCAATAACCGTAGAGACGACATTTGCTGCATCGTGAAATCCATTGGTGTAATCAAATACCAACCCTAAGATAACAACCCACAGAATGATATCCATATCCCACGCCCTTTTTGCCCCACTCTAACAACAGTAATCAATTTTTTAAAATAAAGCGTCAAAAAAATAACCAATAGAGGGAATTGCAAGAAAGCGCAGTCTAATTAGAGTAGCTTTGAACCGTTTATTTCATAGCTGAAGGGGGCAGGGGGAGCCTTTTAACTGAAAGCAATTCACCTTTGCAATACTCTTCAATAGAGGTGCGAGCTCCACGCCTTACTATAAATTGGCCGTGTCGCTTACCTCTAACAAATTCCCCTTCGTAGCGCCTACCAGATTTACGGAAAATGGTTCCTTTGCCATGCGGCTTTCCGTTGACGAAAAAACCTTCGTAGCGATCACCATTTGTATAAAAAGATTCTCCATATAATTTTCCATCGACGAAAGCCCATTCTTCATAGCTATCACCATTTTTATAAAAGAGGATTCCTTTTCCATGCGGCTCTCCGTTGACGAAAAACCCTTCATAAAAGTTACCAGATTGATAGAAAAGGACTCCATCGCCGTGCGGTTTTCCTCCTAGGAAAGCCCCTTCGTAACGGCCACCATTTTTATAAAAAAGGATTCCTTTGCCGTGCGGACGTCCATCAACGATATCCCCTTCGTAACGGTTACCACTTTTATATCTGATCGTTCCTTGGCCTTCAGGCATTTCGTCTTCAGAATCACGAGCAACCCCACATTTTTCCCAGATCCAAGTGTCTGGCATTCGGAATGTTTCGCATCGAGTCACTGTAGATGTCACTGAAGAGGATGCAGAACTTGCATTTGAGGTCGTTAGAAAACAAGTTATTCTATCAGGAACAAGAGTTCGCTTTTCTTGACTATTTTGCTCCGAGCTTAAAGTGGACACGATAATGCTACTGGCTGGATCGCCGAGTAAATTAATTGACATAATCACCTCATTTTTTAATTAAATTTAAAACAAACTATTAAATGAGATGTTATAACAAAGATTTTTTCTTGTCAATAAGTTAATAAGCTTTTTAATAAATCAAAACTATTTGTTATAAATTCATTAGATTATTTTTACATCAGATTCAATTTTTCCACTTTTTTGCCCCATCGAGGATTCCGTGCAAAGCAAGATCCATCAGTCAGGTCGCTTGAGAACAAGCGTAATCAATTTTTTAAAATATAGTGTCAAAAAAGATCAAAGGGCGTATAGCTAAAATAATTGTTTAAAGAGGTACCCCATGAGCTCTATCCTTAAGGCATCGCTGATTGCAACGTTAGCTACGTTCGGGTCGACATCTATTTTTGCTGCATCTTTAGAAGAACATACCAGCAACCCAAAAGAGATTCGGGTCGTTTCGAAAACTCCGACACCAGAGCCTGACCATGTGCTCACCAAAATCCTCTTTCCACGCGAAAAGGAAGTTGAAAAATCCCTTCCTGTAAAGGGACAAATTCGAGTTGAAGGCTATGCGCTCGGCGTTGACAGCGATTTTCCTCGCAAACGTGAAATTTACAATGACGATGAAGGACAGAGCATTCATATTATCATCGATAACCAACCCTATTTTTCGGTCAATGAGGACCTTCTCGATGCATTAGACGTCGTGGAAGAATATTTCGATCAAACAGCTGAATTCACCATTCCGTTTAAGCTCCAGCCAGGCATGCATACCATTCGCGCCTTCCCTGTCCGCTCCTTTAATGAAAGTCTTAAAACAGACAATTGCTTTGCAGCTGGTGTGTTTTATTATAAGCAAAAAAAATCTGAAACTCAAGTGGATCTCTCACTTCCCTATCTAACTTATAATGAACCTCAAGGGGAATATTCATTTAATAATGAACAACCGATCCTTCTCGATTTTTACATCTCCAACTGCCAACTCTCAAAGGACGGATATAAAGTTCGTCTTACTATTGATAATACCGATAAGCGGACCTTAACCGAGTGGATCCCCTACTATATCTATGGACTTGGGAAAGGGATGCATACGATCCGCCTCGAGCTGCTCGGCAATGACAACAAGCCGATCGGAGGCTATTTCAATGATATCCAGCGGACGATTGTGATTAAGTAAGCTTTAGGTTATCCTGACACCTAAACAGACCACTAGTGAAGTTGTTTAGGTGTCATCTATATGTTTCAAAAAAAGTATCTGCGCGCGTGTCTTAAACTTGCAATCTTTGCGCTCTGCTGCGTGGCCACTCAACGGTTCTGTCGCAAGCAAACAGATACATTTGCGCTCTATAAAATCCTCTCAGAATTACCCCATCATGCCGAATGGGAGATCCCTGAGAGTTCTAAAGAAGAACTCGCATCTATTAAACACATCTTAAATCAACCCTTCCACTATCTAGGAAGGGGCGCTCAATGCTACGTCTTTGTTTCTGATGACCATCAATATGTCATTAAATTCTTCCGCCTCTATCACCTTCTTCCCCCTTTCTGGACGAAACTCCCCCTTCCCCCCTTTTTACACCCCTACCGCCTTGCAAAAATGGTGCAAAAACAAGGAGAGCTCCAACGGGACTTTCTCAGCTATAAAATCGCCTTTGAACAGATGCGCGAGGAGACAGGTCTTCTCTATGTGCATTTGAATAAGACCAACATGTTAAACCAACACATCCAGATCTTTGATCGTCTCAACATCTGTCATGAACTTGATCTCGATCAGATGGAATTTTTAGTCCAAAAACGAGCAGATCTGCTCTATCCTGCGCTCGCTAATATCGTTGAAAGAGAAGGACTTGATGCCGCGCGCGAATCGCTCTCTCATTTGCTCGATCTTCTGGTGCTACGCTGTAAAAAAGGGATCTTCGATAAAGATCCTGATTTAAATACTAACTTTGGGCTCATTGGTCACACTCCGATCCAAATCGACGTCGGAAGATATCGAATTCTTGAAGATTCAACCCCAGGTACCATCGATCGGGATGAGATCATTCGGATTACCGATAACCTCAATCAGTGGCTGCGCGCAAACTACCCCACCCTCTCTGATCACTTAGAAACCCAAATTCGTCTGATATGAAAACGTTGATCCGATTTGCCCTCATCTGCCTGTGCCTATATTATGTGGTAAGCTGGTGGTGCATTCCCCGCACCGACGCTTTTACCATTGAACGGATCCATTCTGCACTGACCTATCATCAAGAATGGGACACTCCCCTCCCGAGCGGCGCTGAAAAAAAAGCGCTGCAGAGCCTGCTTCAAAAGCCGTTTTATTACCTAGGTAGCGGCGGTCAATGTTATGCGTTTGCTTCAGAAGATGGCCAAACGGTCATCAAGTTCTTCAAACATAAGCTCCGCTTCCCCTGGAATAGCTTCTATTCACTCTCCCTTCCAGGTCCACTCGAGGCGATCCGCTCGCGCAAACTTGCGAAAATCATCATGAAACTTAATCGAGACTTTACAAGCTATAAGCTCGCCTACGAGAAGCTTCAGCCAGAAACAGGAATTCTCTATGTCCACTTAAACAAGACCCAGGGACTAAACCAAACAGTTATGATCCACGACAAACTCAACATTGCCCATGAAATTGATCTCGACCAAATTGAATTTATTGTGCAAAAAAAAGCAGAGCTTGCCTATTCCTATCTCGAATCCCTTGTAAAACAAGGAGACCTCACCCAACTTCAAGCCTCAATAGATTCCCTCATCGACGTGATCATTTCCAGATGCCAAAAAGGGATTTTTGATGAAGATGCTAAGATCCATCGCAATTTCGGATTTATTGATGGCAAAGCCGTTGTGATCGATGTGGGCAGATTCAGGCAAGACCCAAGCCGTCTCTCACCTGAAGTCTACCGTCAAGATGTCAAGACGATCACGCGCAGTCTACGGACTTGGATCGACCAAAATTGCCCTGAACTGATCCCTTGGTTTGATAAAAAACTATGAAAATACTCAAACGCCTAAGCCTATTGTCGATCTTTGCTCTGTGTGCCATAGGAGCAGCTAGATTCTGTCACCATCAGACACATGGATTTAGACTGACGAAAATTCAGGATAATTTGAATGGAAGATATGGCACATTTGGCGATGTGGGAGACAGCCTCAATCAGCCCTTCCGCTATTATAATCGAGGACTCCAGAGCTTTGTCTTCCTTTCAGAAGATGGACAATACATCCTCAAACTCTTCAACAATCGCTACCAGCGAAAAATTGCTTTCTATGACGCTCTAGCACATATACCGCTATGCGCCACGTGGGCGCGCGCGCAAGCAGAGATCCAACGAATTAAACTCAAGCGCGCTTTTACAAGCTACCAGATCGCCGCTACAGAGCTCAAGCAAGAGACCGCTCTTCTCTATGCTCATCTGGAAGCCACAGAAATACTTCCCTCTTCATTGATCGTGATCGATAACCTCAACATTGCGCATCCTGTGAATCCTAATACCTTGGGGTTTATTATACAGCAACGGGCGGCGATGGCTTATCCTGAATTAAAAAGGCTCATCGAATCGGACAATCAAGCCGAGGCCAAACAGCGGATCTGTTCTCTGATCGATCTGCTTCTTATAAGGTGCCGCAAAGGAATTGCTGACAACGATCCGCTCATCCGAACCAACTTTGGGTTCATCGACAAAACTGCCGTTGAGGTCGACGTTGGTCCCTTTTCCAAAGACGAAACTCGCTCCCTCCCAGAAAACTATCGTCCCGAAATTTTACAGATTACAAAAAATTTGAGACATTGGTTGGATGTAAACGAGCCCAGTCTTATTCCTTTTCTTGAACAACAATTAGAAGAAAAGGTATTCTCCCTCCATGAACTGGATTAAATACCCCATCAAAATCGCCATTTTCTTAAGTTTGTTTGTTGGACTCCAACAGCTTATCGAGCTGAAGACAAAAGGATTTTGCCTCCAGAAAATTGGAGCGACTGACCTCCCTCCACATTCCGCATGGGATGTTGCGCCTCCATCCGCACAAGAAATCCTCCACATCGACCAAGCCCTCTCTCAATCTTACACACTTTTAGGCTCAGGCAGCGAGTGCTTCGCATTTCTAAGCGCCGACGGCAAAACAGTCATCAAATTTTTTAAACTCGACCATGCTCGTCCCGTCTATTTGAACAAAGGGCTGCTCCGGGAAGACCATAGCTCCTACGCAGGAACACTCTCCAACCATCCGCTCTTGCACACGCACTTTCCAGAACCGCTCAACATCTGGAAAAACCGGCTCTTTGGGATTCGGGAATTTCGGCTCACTCGCACCTTTTCCAGCCTAAAGATGGCTTATGAAGAACTCAAGGACGAGACAGGAATCTTTTACTTGCACCTCAATCCAACTACCCATCTCAACAACACACTGACTTTAATTGACGGCAATGGGATCCACCACTCAATTGCTCTCGACTCCACCCCTTTTCTCTTGCAGCACTATGCAGTTCCTTTAGAGCCCCATTTTGAGACCCTGCTTTTGAAACAAGAGATAGGGAAAGCAAAAGAATCGATCGACTCGCTCCTTGATCTCATCGAGGTTCGGTGTCGCAAGGGGTTTGCCGATCGGGACTTTATCAACCGAAACATTGGCTACATCGGCACTAAGGCAATCGAAATTGATATGGGATCTTTTAATAGGGATCCTGAAATGAAACACCCACTTGCAATAAAGCGGGAGCTTTTCTTCGTAACTCTTGAGCTGCGCGAATGGCTCAAAATCCACTCCCCTGAGCTGCTTAACTACTGTGAAGAACAGCTAAATGCATGGATTAGAGACGACGTAAACCTTTAGGGCTTAAGAACCGGTGACTTTTACCTTGCAGAATTGCAGTAGCATCTCTAAAATACAAGGTATATGAGATATTTACCCAGACACCTCGATGCTCAGATCCGCCAAGCCGCCACCTGCTTTAAGGCGATTCTCCTTCTCGGAGCGCGCCAAGTAGGAAAAAGTACGCTACTCTTACAGCTCTTTCCTGATATTAAATCAGTAGTATTTGATCCCATCCAAGATCTCTATCGCGCCAAAGAAGATCCCGACCTCTTTTTAGAGTCCTTTCCCGCGCCCTTAATTTTAGATGAAGTTCAATATGTCCCTGAATTATTAGGCACTCTTAAGAGAAAAATGGATAAAAGTGATGCTAAAGGACAATATTTCCTAACAGGCTCGCAGAATTTTAGCATGATGCGCCAGGTTGCAGAAAGCATGGCCGGACGGGTTGCCATCTTTCATCTCGATAACTTTACTCCCCAAGAAATGTTAGGGCTTGGTGAACAAGGGGGCTGGCTTCCGCAGTATTTAGAAAACCCAACAGGATTCGCTCAAGGCAGATCGTTAACTCCCTCTTCATTTCCTTCTCTTGTCGAGTTTCTTTTCCGCGGAACATTTCCAGCCACGCTCGATCTCCCAACCTCTCAGATCCCTAGATACTTCCGCTCTTATCTCCAAACCTATGTAGATCGAGATGTGCGTTTGCAAGAAGATATCCGTCAGTTAGCTGAATTCGATCGATTTTTAGGATTAAGTGCTTCGTTAACAGCTCAAGAAATTAATGCCTCCCAACTCGGCAGGGAAATCGGCATTTCTCCCCACACTGCAAGAAGATGGCTTGATCTGTTAACGTTCAGCTTTCAATGGATCGAGCTGTTGCCCTATCACGGAAATACGATTAAACGGCTCAGCGGAAAGAAAAAGGGATATTTTAAAGATAGCGGCTTTGCCTGTTACCTCCAAAAAATTGAATCTCCTGAGAGTTTGGCAATTAACCCAAAATTGGGTTTTATTTTTGAAACATGGGCCATCAATGACATCCTCCAGCAATGCGCTACGCTCTCTGTTCCCCCAAATACCTATCAATGGAGAACAGCAGGAGGTGCAGAAGTCGATTTGATCTTGGAGAGAAACGGAAAGCTCTATCCCATTGAAATGAAGTGTAAAACAAATTTAACAAAATCAGATCTTTCAGGACTCAAGGCTTTCCGCGAAAGCTACCCGAAACAAGAGATCATGCCAGGGCTCATCATCTACGCAGGATCGGAAGTCTACAAGCTCGATGAGAACACCTTAGCAATCCCTTGGAATCTCCTCTAATAAATCTCTTGCTCGGTAAAAAAGAATTGAATTTCTGTCCGGGCATTCTCAATGCTATCAGAGCCATGAACAGCATTTTTTTCTAAAGACTTTCCAAAAAGAGCGCGCAGAGTCCCTGCATCTGCTTTCTTCGGATCGGTAGCTCCCATTAAAGTGCGGTATTTCTGAACAGCATCTTTCCCTTCCAAGACTTGAACCACAACAGGCCCAGAGCTCATGTAAGCCACTAAATCTTTGTAGAAGGGTCGATCTTTATGAACAGCGTAAAATTGCTCAGCTTGATCTGCTGTCATTCGGGTCATTTTAAGCGCAACTACTTCTAATCCAGACTTCTCGATGACCGCAATGATCTGTCCAATTTGATTGGCTTCTACTGCATCCGGCTTTAAGATGGAAAGGGTCCGCTGGGTATCATAGGAGACAATTTTTTCTTGAGCGCTTACCACAGAGGACAACAAAACCGCACAGGTACTTAAAACGAGGGCCAAAAGTCGATTCATATCAAAAACTCCGCTAGTTAAATGATGAAGTATAACGCGCTGGAATATATCTGTCCATTGATGTATGATCGCCCCCTATGAATGAGATCATTTTTTTCTTCCACGTCCTTGTTGTATTTAGTTTTGCCCTCGGGGCCGTGAAACTAGGCAAGGAAGCGCTTACCGCTTGGATCTGCCTGCAAGCGGTCCTTGCCAATCTCTTTGTGATCAAACAGATCTCCTTTTTCGGCTTTAACATCACCTGCAGTGACGTTTTTGCCATTGGAAGCATTTTAGGACTCAACCTCCTTCAAGAATATTTTGGCAGAGGGGCTGCGGTCAAGGCTCTAAAAAATTGTTTGTTTTGCATGGTGTTTTTTGTCACGATGACTCAATTCCACTTATTCTATGAAGCGAGTCTCTATGATTCAGCCCACGTCGCTTATGAAACGATCCTCTCTGAATCCCCACGCCTTCTCTTTGCCTCGATCACCGTGTTTTTCTTTGTCCAACAAATTGATTTAAGAATCTTTAACTGGCTTAAGAAAAGAAATTCTAAACTCTTTTTCCGCAATGGGATTTCGCTCACCATTTCCCAAATCCTCGATACAGGGCTCTTTACCTTCCTAGGTCTTTGGGGAATCATCGATTCGCTGTTTGACATTATGCTCATTAGCTTCTTAATCAAGCTGTTGATTATTGCTCTCTTAAGCCCTGTCACCGCCCTTTCCAGACGGTGGATTGTAATCCCCGAGGCCACATCATGAGCTCTGCTACACTTACCGACTTTTCCTATGAACTCATCTATTCCTCAACGCGCTCACGCGCTCGCGTGGGAAGAATCCACACGCCACACGGAATCATCGACACACCAAATTTTGTGGGGGTTGGGACCAATGGAACTCTCAAAGCATTAGATAGCGCAACTGTTGAACAGATCGGCCTTCAACTGATGTTCTGCAATACGTACCATTTAATGTTGCAACCAGGAAGTGAAGTGGTCAAGCAAGCAGGAGGACTTCATGCCTTCATGAATAGATCTCTTCCCATCATTACTGATTCGGGGGGATTTCAGGTCTTTAGTTTAGCTTATGGATCGGTCGCAGATGAACTCAAAGGCAAAGGCAAAAAAAATCAAGAGGGACATGTCTTAAAAATCACCGAAGATGGTGTGCTGTTCCGCTCTTACCGCGATGGAGCAAAAATCCTTCTCACTCCCGAATCCTCCGTCCAAGCACAAAAAGACCTTGGCGCTGATATCATTATCCCCTTCGATGAGCTCCCTCCATACCACATCGAGAAAGAGGCGCTCCTCCGTTCGCTTTTGCGCACGCATCGTTGGGAAGAACGCTCATTGAACACCCATCTGCACAATCCCCAAGGCCAAGCGATGTATGCTGTAATCCACGGCGGTGTGGATCCCGATCTGCGCAAGATGAGCTGTGAATTCCTTACCTCACTTCCCTTTGATGGATTTGCCATCGGCGGGAGCATGGGTAAAACCAAACCTGAAATGATCGAAATGCTGGGGCAGATGATGCCCTATCTTCCCAAAGATAAACCAAACCACCTACTTGGCATTGGGGATTTAAGTTCAATTGAACAATGTGTTCCTTTAGGAATCGATACCTTTGATTCTTCTTATCCCACACGCGCTGCGCGCCACGGGATCTTGCTCACAACACACGGGCAGATCAATGTGACATCAGGAAAGCACGCCACCACCTTTGCGACTCCCGATCCCACATGCTCTTGCTCCACTTGCTCAACCTATACACTCGGCTATCTGCACCACTTATTCAAAGCGCGCGAACTTGTCGGATTAACACTGGCAACGATTCATAATCTACATTTTATGGTTAAGCTCATGCAAGACTACCGCACAAAAATCTTGAATGATGAACTCTAACTCGATTAGACTCCTTTAACTCGAGTTTAAAACAAAGGAGTTTCTTGCTTATGTTACGCCTATTCATTCTTGCATGTGTGTTATTGTGCTATCCCCTATCTTCCATGGAGCCGTTGATCATTGGCATTGCTGGAGGCACCGGTTCGGGAAAAACGACCCTCGCACAGAAAATCTTCGAGTTATTTCCAGATGAGGCTGTGCTTATTTGCCAAGATTCCTACTATAAACCTGTTCCCCATCTCTCATTTGAAGAGCGCGCAAAAATCAACTTTGATCATCCAGAAGCGCTTGATTTCTCACTATTGAAGCAACATATCCTAGACTTAAAAGCACATCGGAGGATTGAGATTCCTGTTTATAATTTTTGCACCCATGCACGGGAAGATCAAACCGAACAAGTTGAACCTGCTTCAATTGTCATTATTGAGGGAATTTTGCTCTTTGCTGTCCCTGAGATCAGAGAGCTCTTTGACATGAAAATTTTCATCGATACAGATGATGATATCCGCTTATTACGCAGAATCGAGCGAGATATCCTAGAGAGGGGCCGCACCTTCTCAACTATCCGCGATCAATATCTTAGCACGGTCAAACCGATGCACGACACTTTTGTAGAGCCGAGCAAACGGTTTGCCGATGTGATTATCCCATCTGAGAGACGCAATGAAACGGGCATTAAAATGATTGCCTCTAAGCTCAAAGAAGAGCTAAATAATCAAAGATGAGCTGTAGCCAATTCCTCACTGGGAGAGAGCAGTTTTAACTGACTGCTATAGCAACTATAGCAGACAGGATAATACATCTCTTCCGCTCCCAATTGAACTGCAGGGCCATCGACAGTTGCACAGCCATTGACATGCTTGAGATTCATGATCGATTTGCGATTGCAAAAATGGCATGTTGCCTTGACCTCTTCAATTGAGTCGGCAAGCTCCATTAAGCGCAAAGATCCTTCAAATAAATGAGTTCGAAAATCTGTCCTAAGACCGTAGCAAATTACCGGGATCTGCTTGACAAGGGTGATCTTTCTTAATTGTTCGATGATTCGGGCGGATAAAAACTGCGCTTCATCGACAAGCAGACAGCTCACCCCTTCCAAATCCCAATCCATTAAATTAGTGTCCGGCGTAACCAAAATATCTGCAGACATTTCCAACCCTGCGCGCGATTTGATCTGCTCCTTTCCAAATCTCGTGTCGAGTTCTGGCTTGATCAAGATCACTTTTTTTCCCTGTTTGCGATAATTATGGGCAACAGCTAGCAAATTGAGCGTTTTTGCGCTTCCTACAGTTCCGTGTCTAAAATAGAGCTTTGCCATCTCGTTCCTCCTGTTTTTTTCTGAAGATAATCCACTTGACGATTTCCCGCTTTCATTTTTTTTCCCACTAATGCATAACAAAAGAATTTAGATTGCATCTGCACACGCAAGGAGACAAACCTATGCTGCTAACAGACATCCATGTCAGAGCGTTCACCGGGCCTTCATTAAAGACGTACCTGCACACCGTTGCTAAATTACGCAGCGATGTCTTTAGAGACTATCCCTACCTTGCAGAACCAGATCTCTTGCGGGAGACCAATTTCTTGAGGCGGATTGCCTCATCTAAAGAATCGATCGGCGTTTTGATCTTTGACAATACGACTCTAGTGGGAGCGTCATTTGGCATGCCCCTTGCACTTGTTGATGAAGTGCAGAAGCCTTTTTTAGACAGGCATCTGAATTTAAATGACTATTATTTATTCACTGAATCGGTGCTTTTAAAACCGTACCGAAGTCGCGGAATCGGACACCATTTCTTCGATGTAAGAGAAGCTCACGTCCAACACCTAAAGAAATATACCCACATCTGTTTTTGCACACCTGTAAAACCAGAGAATGATCCATTGCGCCCTGAGGATGACATCCCCTTAAATGATTTTTGGCGCAAACGGGGCTACGTCCAGCATCCTGAGTTGTTTTGTCGGTTACAATGGAAACTCATCGGTCAGCACAAACCCTCTGAGCAGATCATGACATTCTGGATGAAAGAGATTCATTAATTTGATTGAAGGTCAAAGGAAGGGATGAAAGGGTTATCTCCCATGCTCGGCTCATAGGAAGCTGGGTAAGTGACGGTAAGCTTATAGAGCTTTGTTCCCACAATAATCAATCGCCCACGCACTTCATTTTCTCCCTGCTTCAGGCGAAAATCCATTGCGCGATGCCCCTGATGATAAGAAAACTGCCTCCCTACTAACTGCGTATTTGGGGAATGCTTAACAATAGCGTCGATAGCCCCTTTGAGCAACGTGCTGGCTCCAGCCCATTTCCATTTCGAAGGAAAGTTCATATGGCTGACGGAATAATGGATCTTCCGATTCTGCTGGCTCGACACTTCTTGATAGTTAAGCACGCGATTGCCGCTTGGAATGGGCAATTGCTTCGATTCTTCCTTGGGGTCGTTTGGAAACTGAACGGTAAATCCCGCCTCTTCGCTTTCGTATTGGACCCACCCTTCAGTTGTGATCCCTTGATCCCATCCCATGGACCACCGGGTTAGCGCAGTGCCAAAAAAGGAAGCGAGAATACAAGCGATCCCAATGCATAATCCTGCAAACCGCCGTTTAAGCGAAAGAGAAACCTGGCGGATGACCCCTTCTTTAGGCCGAATCCAGGCTGCCCTGAGCAGCGCCTTTCCAAAGGAAAGCCTTTGTCCCATCAAATCGTGAATCGTAATTCCGAAAAGCGCCTTTCCTGGAGTCGTTTTAAAAGTGGAAACTAGCAGAGCCTCAATGGGAATCCAAATGACAGGAACAGCCAAAGCAAAGAGATATGTATAGGGAGTTTCCATCATGAATGGTAAGAAGAGGGATGCCACGCCAACCATCAGAAAAAACAACAGGTAATCGATCAGCTGAGCTGCAATTCTGTTAATTGTTAACGGGTCTTTACCATGAAACATCCAAAACACCATAATTATTCACAATGCAATTAAATATTAATTATGGTAACAAAACAGCAAATTAAAAACAACCTAAAGAAACAAGCAAACAAACATTAATAAAATTTTGTTTTTATAAGCATGCAAGTTATTTCGGTATCAGACGAGAGAGGAACGCTGGCAATGCAAAGCTCGCCAGATGAACCTCGGGGGTATAATACCCCATCTCTCCCGAAATTTCGCCAAGCCGCCCGCGCAATACCTCAATTGGAACAAAGCGGTGCTCGGGACAATCTGTCGCCCAACCAAAGGCCATCAAGCCTCCAAAATAGGTTGGGACTGCAGCGATAAAATAACCCACATCTTGAAAGTGGGGGCTGCGATTGATGAATGTTAAGGGAATTTCTTCGGGTTGGAGAAACGGAACCCCGTTCTGATTCACAAAAATTCCACGATCATTCAAAATCCGCTTGCAATTTCCATAAAATTCCTCAGTGAAGAGAACCTTGCCTGGGCCCACAGGATCTGTCGAATCGCAAATAATCAGATCAAACCGTTCATGGGTTGTGCGCACAAACTCTGCACCATCAGCAATCACAATCTCTGCCCTCTTTTCCTTAAAAGCGCCTCTAGAGACATTGGGAAACATCTCAGTGCATAAGGTGATCACGGAAGGATCGATCTCCACTAAGACAGCTTTTTTGACATTCTTGTGACGGAGCACTTCGCGCAACGCTCCCCCATCCCCACCCCCGATGATGAGCACTTGCTCTACATGACCATGTGTCAGCATCGGCACATGAACAATCATCTCATGATAGACATGCTCGTCCGCTTCTGTCAGCTGAATGATTCCATCTAACGCAAGCACGCGCCCAAGCCTCTTGTTTTCAAAAATGACGAGATCCTGCTCTTCTGTCTGCTCTCGATAGAGCACACGATCCATCTTCATTTCCTGGCGCCAATGGGGAAAATAGGATTCAGAATACCACTCTTCAGCAGACAATGGTTGGGATAACAGCAGAATGGATGCAAAAAAACTCAAGACTCGAGACATCATGTTTCTCCATTAATCTCTGGATTAATGGAGAAACATTAAATCATAGAAGATTAATCGTCCACCAACATGGACAACAAAACTGGGGCTTCAGAGACAAGTTCTAATGGAATCTGAAAGTAGAGCCCTTTCGGTACACTAGAAATTGGGAGCGCATCTCCAAATTCAGCGCGAAAATTCTTTTGCCAATCAGAAAAATAAGCTCCATCTTCAGGGCATAAGATGTCCGCAAGCTCAACAATCAATTCCTTGCCACCAAGCCCGTTATAGACGCTATAGCGGACAGGATCATTAATAAAGCTTGTAAGCGGCTTTCTTGATTCTTGATGATAATGTTGGATCAGCTTCTTAGCTGCTGCAAGCAACACATCCGCTGATACGGAAGATGATCCATCCTTAATCTCATAAATAGATCCCTTAGAATATTGCTTATAAAAAACAATTGGATATCCAGTCTTAAATATCGCGTTTCTTCTTATCACCTCAATAAAAAATCCATCGCCTCTACATAACCGACGCTCATTCGAGCGCGTAAATTCTATTGTTGACTTAATAGTATCTAGAACTTCTACTTGAGATAATTGATCTGAAAAAAAAGAAGCACGTTTAACGATGCCTTTAATCTTCACAGAAGCGACATAAATTCCATGACCAAAATTAATTCGATTAAACTGATCCTGTGCATGCGGATGCAAGGGAGGAATATGGTGTAATCCCGAGATGACTCCGCCTCGAATTCGAAAGTTAAAAATATGATCAACATCAACAAACGCTTGGATCGGCGGATGCTCAGATGCCGGATATTGTACCTCGGAATCAATTTGACTCAATTGTGCAACGACTTCATCCAAAAATGGGTTATCAGTAAGCATCTTAACAGCTTTCCGATCAGCATCCACGGGATCTTTTGCCCCAGAAATTATTGTTCGGCACACATTAGAAAAAATCTCTCGCGTCCGCCAAGAACGTCCATCAGGCCCAGGCCCATCATGAATTTCCCCTTGAAGCCTGGTTAATCCCATTTTGGCTATATTCATTTCACTCCGTGTAAGTGAACATTCCGGATCGAGCTCGATAACCAGTTGTCGAAATTGCTTTACTGGTGACAGCTTCGGCATTTGTTTTTTTCGAGGAGAGCCAGGAGGTGTTATCTCATCATCCGAAACTCGATCAGAATAGGAAGATGACTCATCACTAGACGAACTACCTGAAAAAGTCCAAAACCGGTTTTGGCTTGAACCAACAGAAGGACTTGAAGCTGCCATACAAAAACTCCTTATTAAAATTTTAACACTATTCTAATAAGAAAGAACAATAAATGCAAATGTTAAAAAATTAATTCGTCACTTAAAGTCAGAGTAAAAAAATGATTAAAATGAACTAAATCCATTAAGCCTGATATAATACAGACCTAAAATCATTAATTATGAGGACTATTTATGTCAGTCTCACGGATTCCCCGTTCCCCGGAAATCATCGAATCTCCAAGAGCGCTGCGCCAATTTTTTCACAACAGCCCTGACATCAATAAAGTAAAGAAATTAGCGCACAAACCCGCGTACATGCCCCCAAAAGAATATAGCCTGATGGTTCCGTTTAAAGGGATTGCATTGATTGTAGGGATGTTTTTTCTCGTTGTAATTCATCCTTTATTCAAGCTTATCGGTGCGACCAACTTAGCGATCCGAACCAACCTATTATTTGACCATTACCGCGAGCGTTGTCTAACAATAGGCGACACCGATTCCAATATCCTTGTTCCCATGATGAATCAGTCTCGATTAGATGCATCAGACCTCTACTTATCTCCGCCTTTAAAGACTTCCTATGGAATGATTCATTATTCCGAGACGAGCGGTCATTGTAGAGGAATTACTAAGTGGTTTAATTTCCTTTATTTAAAAACTAGATCCGCATTCTCATCCCCAGAGAACCATATCAGAGCGGTGAGCAAACGGTTCCGAAAAGGCTCACCCATTGAAGCTGCTTTCATTCAGTCTCTCCATGTATCTAATCCTAAAAAAACGCATCGACCAATTCTTAAAGCACTGAGGCTAAAACATAATTATAAACTCATCGAGCGATCAAACAACATTAAGACAATAGCAGCACTAGCAAAAAAAATCTATTCCCTACCTCAAGGGTGTTATGATATCCAGCTTCCTATAACAGAAAAAACTGGTCACGGCATTTCTTTTATCCGGGAAAAAAAAGAGCGATTCTATATCGATGCAAATAAAGGAGCGATTAACATCTCAAACCCACAGATCTTGGAATCTTTTATAAGCAACTATGTCAATCTCGCCAAAAATCCAAAAGGCTTAATAGGAATTGCAAAAGTCAAGCTCGCTTAAAACACTCCGCTTCAAAATACTCCAGGAGCTCAGGATCGAGGGTTCCAAGCCAAGCCTTAAATGAGTCTTTGATCAAGGGGTACTTGACCTCTAGAGGCTCTTGCAAGGCTGCCTTGCGCCGGTCTCGATAATGAAGATGACTCATCACTGGACGAACTACCTGGCAAAGTCCAAAACCGACTTTGGCTTGAATCAATAGGATAACTTGAAGATGCCATACAAAAACTCCTCATTAAAATTTTAACACCATTCTAATAAGAAAGAACAATAAACGAAAAGACTAGAAAAGTTAATTTATTAATTAAAATCAGAGTAAAAAAAATGATTAGAATAGATCAAATCCATTAATTCTGACATAATGCAGACATAAAATCTTAAACAAAAGGCTTTTTATGTCAGTCTCACGGATTCCCCGTTCCCCGGAAATCATCGAATCTCCAAGAGCGCTACGCCAATTTTTTCACAACAGCCCTGACATCAATAAGGTAAAGAAATTAGCGCACAAGCCCGCGTACATGCCCCCAAAAGAATATAGCCTGGTTGTTCCATTTAAAGAGATTGCATTGTTTGCAGGGGTTCTTTTTCTCGCTACAGTTCATTCGTTATCCAAACTCGTAGGTGCAAACAATTTAGCGATCCGAACCGATCTATTAGCTAAGTATTACCTCAATCGTTTTTCAATAATAGGCGACACCGATTCCAATATCCTCGTCCCCATGATGAATCGGTCTCGATTAGATGCATCAGACCTCTACCTATCTCCACCTTTAAAGACTTCCTATGGAATGATTCATTATTCCGACACGAGCGGTCATTGTAGAGGAATTAGTAACTGGTTTAATTTCCTTTATTTAAAAACACGCTCCGCATTCTCATCTCCAGAGAACCATATCAGAGCAGTGAGCAAACGGTTCCGAAAAGGCTCTCCCATTGAAGCCGCTTTCATTCAGTCTCTCCATAATTCTAATCCTGGGAAAACTTATAAACCAATTCTTAAAGCACTGAGGCTGAAACTTAATTATAAATTCCTCGAGCGATCAAACAAAATTAAGACAATACCAGCACTAGCAAAAAAAATCTATTCCCTACCTCAAGGGTGCTATAACATCGGGCTTCCTGTAACAAAAAAAATTGGTCACTCCATTTCTTTTATCCGGGAAAAAAAAGAGCGCTTCTATATCGATCCAAATAAAGGAGCAATTCACATCTCAAATCCACAAATCTTGGAATCTTTTATAAGCAGCTATGTCAATCTCGCCGAAAATCCAAAACGCTTAATAGCAATTGCAAAAGTCAAGCTCGCTTAAAATACTCCGCTTCAAAATACTCCAGGAGCTCAGGATCGAGGTTTCCAAGCCAAGCCTTAAATGAGTCTTTGATCAAGGGGTACTTGACCTCTAGAGGCTCTTGCAAGGCTGCCTTGCGCCGGTCTCGATAACGGCTTACAAGATGCTGCTTGGTAAAACGCCCCGTATCAATCTGCACAGCTTTGGTGCCGATAAAACCAAAATTTTTATCCAAGTCGGGGATGCTGTCCTCAATCCCCTTTGCACACCTTGTCGTAAATAACTCCAACAAAGATTGCAGAGCCTCTTTAGCAGCCAGTTTCTCTCCGCGTGCACATAAGCTCTCTAGATGAGGGTAGACTAAATCTGCGCGTTTTTGTAAGACAAACTCAAATCGATTAAGATCGATCTCATGTGCGATGTTTAACTGATCAACCAGGGTAAATGGCTTTAAGACTGAGGCAGTCTGGTTTAAATGCACATACATGAGTCCCGTCTCTTGCTTGAGCTCTTCCATCGCAATCTTATAACTATTGAAATCCCGTTGCATTTTGTTTGACCGCTTCCACTGCCGCTTTGCTAACTTTTTGGCATTAAAACAAAAGTTTGGAAGATATCTGACTAAAAACCTTGGCTTAAAACGGGATTGGTCAAAAAACTTGATCACATACTGCTGATCTTCACTCATAAAGACAACTGCCTGTCCACCCGAAAAGAGGTAATGATACTTTTGGCCTAGAGCTGCATGGACCTCCCCTGTTTCATCCGGTGTCAAAGGGGGCATTTCCCACTCAGGATGAAATGGGAGGTTTGAGCTGATGTTGGCAATGGTAAATCCGCCTGTCTGCTCTTTACAAAACGAGCTAAGAGCGCGATAGCTCGCACATAACGCAAGCACACAGATCAATCGAATGATCCACTTCATCTTCGACCTCCACCGCCTCGCCCACCACGCATGCCACCTTCCTGATGCATCCCTTGAGAGCGTCCACCGGGATGACTCCAATTTTGAGGATAGTTCCGGTTCCAATTTTTATTGTTGTGATTTTGCTGCCAATGGTTGCGCCAATGTTGGTTATTCCACTGATTGTGCCAGTAGCCATTCCAATGGTCATTCCAATTCTCATTATTTGTATAGGTCCAATGGTTGTCATTCCAGTAATACCCATCATGGTCAACCCAGTATCCCCCTGCAAACAAGAAGCCAAGTTCAAATCCTGGAAAAAAGAGGCTTGCATTCTCCTGACTATACTCTGAATCGATCAGAATTGAATTCGTATCAGGATCGTAGATGTATTGCTTTTCAATGACCGTTCCATCTGGTTGTGTGATGATCGTATCGACAGGGGTTTTCTGATCAATCGCAGGAGGATTGGGCACAACAACGGTCGTCTGAGAGCTCGCATTCGATTTATCTGCGTTATGAACCATAAGCGGGACTAAAATCAAAAGCGAGAGAAGAAGGGCGAGTAATTTTCCAAATTTCTTCATATTGCCTCTTGTGTGAGAAAAATGAGAACCTATCCATTCATAAAGATTTGTCTATTTAAAGTCACGATTTGAAAAACCATTGCGCCCAATCAGCTTAACTAGTAGTCTGTAAACAAAGTTCTTGGTGCTAGTTTTCGCGTGAAAGTGCCCGCGGTTGAATCGGTATCGAGGGGGGCTGTGTCTATGAACACAGCTCCTCTCGATACCGATCCAACCCCGGGACTTTGACGCAAAAATAGCTGCAAGAACTTTGTTTACAGACTACTAGATATATACAATTCTGAAATCACCTTCAGGAAAGTTTATGCTCACATCCCAACTTCTACGCACCGCTACACGGCTCCTTTGCGCATGTGCTCTAGCTCCACTGCTCTTAACCTCCTTACATGGAGAAGAAAAACAGACAAAAGTCAAAGAAACCAGTTTATTTAGAGATGTTCTTCAGCCTCTTGGAATGCCGATTGTTACGACATACCACAATGTGCGCGAGAGCTTCTTTCTAAACACAAAAAATAAAGACCCTCTTCCTTTAGAAGCTGTCGGTGATTTTTTCTTAGTCCCTTCGCGCTATTTGTTTGCCGGAAAAAATGTACGACTCAATCCGGAAACAGGGACCTGCGAGGTTTCCCAGTCTTTTAACTACAGCAAACTCCATTGGCTTAAAACGACGCTTGCCCTTGCCGTCCTCCCTGTTACAGAAGTTCTCGGCGCTTCGTTTAAAGGACTTGCCTACCTCTCTCCAGATGTCAAAAAACGGCATAAGCTCATGAAAGCAGCGCTCAGCTTCCCCCAAGTCGAGCCGCATCAAGAAGACTATTTGGCTAAAGGAATTTTAGCGCTTCACTGTGACGATGTCATCCCCTGTCAGGGCTATAAACGCCCATCGACCCTCACGCATCGTCAAACTCTCGAAATTGAAGCGCTAAGAGAAATTGCTGAACTCTTCGATCGACATCAGATTACTTGGTGGATCGACTGTGGCACCTGTCTTGGTGCTTATCGTTATGGTGGAATTATCCCTTGGGATTGGGACATCGATCTTTCCATCATGCTGCCTGATCACGACAATGCCAAGCGCCTCCTTTCCACCTTAGACCCGGAAAAATATCAGATCCAGGACTGGTCAAGTTATAGCAAACCTAAGTCCTTCCTTAAACTCTACGTCAAAGAGACCAAGAATTTCATCGACATCTACCACTACGACATCAACGAAGAGACCAAACAAGTTGGATTTTACTACTCTTACATCGACAGCCCCTTTCCATACAGCTGGAAAAAAGATGAACTCCGCTGCATCAATCCTCTTAACTATGAAGATGTCTTCCCCTTAAAAAGAGCCAACTTTGATGGAGTTACCGTTTGGGCGCCAAACAACGTTGTTGTCTTCCTTCAGAGTAAATATGGTGAGAACCTCTCCCCATCCAACATTTGGGATGAAGAGGCGGGCTGTTATCGTAAAGATCTCGATCATCCCTATTGGAAAGAGTGATGCGCCTTCTCATCTATGGACATCAGCCTTTTGAACAGCCTTTCTTTGAGCAAGCCAATGCTTTTTTTAAATTCTCCATCGACTATCGCTCTGAGAAGCTCACGATCGATACCGTCAAACATGCAAATGGATATGATGTCATTTGCGCATTTGTGCATGATGACCTCTCAAAGCCCGTGATCGATGCTCTCTATGACTTAAAAGTGAAGCTGATTGCTTTGAGATCTGTCGGTTACGACCATGTTGATCTTAAAAGCGCTGCAGGCAAAATCCCCGTTGTTCGCGTTCCTGACTATTCTCCTTATGCAGTAGCTGAACATACAGCCGCTCTCATCCTCTCTTTAAACCGCAAGATCCACTTGGCCTACCAGCGCACCCGATCGCATGACTTTACCTTAAACGGACTCATGGGGTTCGATTTACACGGTAAAACGGCCGGGATTATCGGCTCTGGGAAGATTGGCAAAGCGCTTGCCACCATTCTTCGCGGCTTTGGAATGCGCGTGCTGTTAAATGATATCGTCCCTGATGATGCCTTTGCACAACAAGCAGGGGCTAGCTATGTGGATCTAAAGACTCTGTTGCAGCAAAGCGATATCGTCTCACTTCACTGTCCGCTGAATGAAGAGACTCATCACCTCATCAACGCAAAAACTCTTGCCATGATCCAACCTCATGCCATGTTAATCAATACGGGCAGAGGTGGGCTTGTTAACACCTCTGATTTGATTTGCGCACTCAAAGGGGGAGCATTGAGTTGCGCTGGACTTGATGTGTACGAGAATGAAAAGGCTTATTTCTTCGAGGATTTTCGCAATCAGCCATTACAGGATCCCCTTCTTGAAGAGCTCCTCATGCTTCCCAATGTCATTGTCACGGCCCACCTGGCTTTTTTTACAGAGCAGGCTGTACGCCGACTTGTGCAGATCACTTTAGAGAATGTGCACGCCTTTGCAAGCGGTAAGCCGCTTGTCAATGAAGTGCGTTATTGTTCTAGAAAATGAACGAAAGGCTTGTTCAAAACCTTTGCGATTTTGTCTAAGGTTTCAATCGAGGGAAATGAGGCGCCAGTCTCATATCTCGAAATGCTCTTCTGCAATGCTCCGATCGCCTGAGCTAAATCACCTTGAGACATATCAAGCTCGATACGGGCAATCTTGATTTTTTTTCCTAATTTTTTTGGATCCATTTATTTTTTTTGTTGGCTAAATATACCTGATAAGAACTGAAAAAACTGATTCCAACTTACATCTATTCTGATTTTGAAGCTTGTTTAATCGAATTTGAACCGGAAGGGGTATACACTTTAACCGTTCCAGTTAGGCATTGCACGGATCATGAATTCATCAAACAAAGGTACCGTAAACATCAAATCACCATAAGCAGGGCTATAAATCATTCCCTTCTTGATTAACTTTGCTCGAACAGGACTCAGACTAGTGGCCTTGAGGTGTAAAATATCAGCGATGTCACCCAAACGACAAGCTGTAGGTCCAAATTTGGCCATCGCTCTAAGAAAATTTTTTTCACTCGGCGTTAATCGATCAAATCGCACGCGGAAAAAATTTTGATCAAGACGAGGAACAACTGTAGCAGTAGCCTCTTGGACTATCTCCAAGCTAATGGGACTTGTTTTTGCAAGGTTCCAGGTCTGGTACCCCCATTCTTGAAGAAAATAAGGATATCCTTTTGTGAGTCGAAATATTTCTTTAAGTGCGTCAGGATCAAAAGTAACTCCTGCTACTCGAGCAGGCTCTTCAAGCGCAATTAATGTGTCTGTTTCAGATAACGCTCCAATATCTGGGAAACTAAAGAGCCGTTCAGCATAAGACTTAGCATCTCCAGCCAATCCAGGAAGAATAGGCAACCCAGCCGCAAGCAACAGTAAGGGTAGTTGACGTTGTTGTACTTTATGCATTGCTACAATCAGTGCACCGAGTTCTTTCTGGCTAAAATATTGAATTTCATCAATTAAAATGGCAACTGCGCACTTGCGATCTGCCGCAGCCTCTCCAACTGCTATAAAGAGATTAGGTAAATCAATTTCTAAATCACCACTATCTGCAGTGCCTTTTTCTGACTCAACACCTAATCCGAAAGTAACATCATCCAAGGATGCTGAGAGTTTTAAAGCGCTCACAAAGCTTCTTAAGACAGCCAAACCACGTTTCACTTTATTGCTAAGGCCCGCCATTCGATCCAAATCAAAAAAAAGAGAACGTAAATAAGGTGCTATTAATGGTCCAAGCGCTTTATCTTCACGGGCTTCAATAAAAATTGTATGGTAATCACTTTTCTTTGCAAGACGTTCAATTTCATTGAGCAGTACCGTCTTACCAACCCCTCGAAGCCCTGTTAATAGCAGACTTTTTTCAGGGCGCCCTTGTTTAATGCGCCCTAACAATATCCGAGCTTGTTCGATTGCTGGGTCCCTACCAACCAATGCAGGGGGTGGAGAACCCGCTCCTGGTGAGAATGGATTATTAATCGGGTCCATGTTTTTCCCTAGTAGTCTGTAAATAAAGTTCTTGCAGCTATTTTTGCGTCAAAGTCCCGGGGTTGGATCGGGATCGAGAGGAGCTGTGTTCATAGACACAGCCCCCCTCGATCCCGATTCAACCGCGGGCGCTTTCACGCGAAAACTAACACCAAGAGCTTTGTTTACAGACTACTAGTTATACCAACTTATTCATAGTTATACTCAAAACCAGCAATAACTAGGTATAACTTTCCGCGGAAGCAGAATTTTTTAGGCAAAAAAAAACCGAAGGCATCATCATTTCTGAAAATGTCTTCGGCGATTCGGAAGAGGTAGGATTCGAACCCACGGTCGGTTGCCCGACTGCTGTTTTCAAGACAGCCGCGATAGGCCACTCTGCCACTCTTCCATAAACGAGGTAAATCATAGCGAATTCAGTGATTTTTTTTCAAGCAAACTGTGCCAAAAATCTCAAATCATTCTCGGTGAACATGCGAATGTCCTTGATTCCATAGCGGAGCATTGCCATCCGCTCAAATCCCATCCCCCATGCATATCCTGAATAGACTTCAGGATCGATCCCTCCGTTAATTAAAACCTCGGGGTGCACCATGCCAGCTCCGGCAACTTCGAGCCACCCTGTCTGCTTACACAGACGACAGCCTTTTGATCCACAAGAAATGCAACCAATGTCAACCTCTAGACCAGGTTCAACAAATGGAAAATAACTGGGGCGAAAACGGGTTGTGATTTGAGTCTGGAACAATTTACTGAAAAATTCTTCAAGGGTGGCAAACAAATCTGCAAAGGTTACCCCTTTATCGATGTAGAGTCCTTCAAGCTGATGGAAGAAGACGTGCGATCTGCTGCTGATCGATTCATTGCGATAGACTGTTCCAGGCGCTATGATGCGAATGGGCGGCTGATGGCTTTGCATCACTCTGACTTGCGTATTTGAGGTGTGCGAGCGGAGTAGCATGTCATCAGAAATGTAAAATGTGTCCTGCATGTCTCTTGCTGGATGGTCTGCAGGGAAATTCAGCGCTTCGTAATTGTAGTAGTCAGAGTCGATGTCAGGGCCGTATTGGACCGAAAAGCCTAATGTCGAGAGAATGGCTATCGCCTCATCCATGATCAAATTAATCGGGTGCTGGCGGCCTAAATGCTGACGCCGCCCAGGAAGGGTGATGTCGATTTTTTCATTTGCAAGCTGCTCTGCTTGCTCAATTCCAGAAAAACTCTCAAGGGCTTGCTCACAGAGAAGAGCGATCTCCTCCTTTAAGGAGTTGATCATCTGACCTAATTGGGGCCTTTCATCGGGGGGAGCATCGCGCAAATGGAGCATGAGCTCTTGAACGGGACCTTTTTTACCCAGATATCTCACTTTGAGCTGTTCGATGTCTTTACTGAATTTAACTTGGATCAAGTCAGATTGGAACGCATTGCGAAGAGTTGTGACGCGCGATTTCACGAGAACCTCAGAGGAAATAAGCTCAAGCTTCACATCAAAGTGAAGCTTGAGCAACAAAACAACATGTTAAGCTAACGCTTGTCTAGCGGCTCCTGCAATAGCTGCAAAGCTGCTAGGATCATGAATCGCCATTTCAGAAAGCATTTTGCGATTCAGCTGGCATCCTGCTTTACTAAGACCGTCGATCATTCTGCTATAAGAAAGACCGTTGATCTTTGCACCACAACCAATGCGGACAATCCACAATCTGCGGAAATCACGCTTGCGCTGCTTACGATGACGATAATTAAAAGCTAAGGCTGACATCACGGCATCCGCTGAAAGGCGCAGGTGATTCTTACGATCTCCTACGAAGCCTTTTGCTCTCTTGAGCAATCTTTTGCGGGCGCGATTGTTAGCCACTGCATTTGTGACTCTAACCATTTTAATTCTCCAATTGTCTGAAACGACTCAAATCTGGTCGTTTGTTATTCTACACCCATCATTCGGGAATACATTTTTGTCTGACCTTTATCAACAACCATCGCTTTTTTTAAGTGACGCTTGCGCTTTGCAGCTTTTTTAGTCAAAATATGACGGCGGCCTGGGCGGTTGCGCACCAATTTGCCGGTCCCGGTTACTTTAAATCTTGCTTTGACAGCTTTATTCGTCTTCATTTTAGGCACGGTAATACTCCACGATTAACTATTCGCTTTTTTCTTAGCTCCAGGAGCTAGTGAAACAGATAAATTGCGCCCCAGCATCTTTGGAGGAGATTCAGGTGCTGCGACGTCAGCTAAATCGTCACAGAACTTCTTTACAACCTTAAACCCAAACTCAGGATGAAGCATCTCTCTTCCTCTGAAAACGCATGTCAGACGCACTTTATTTCCTTTGGAAATAAATTCACGCGCATGCTTCATTTTCGTTTGTAAATCATGCTCATCTGTATTGGGCTTCAGTTTGATCTCTTTGACCTTAACTTGATGCTGTGCTTTCTTCTGCTCTTTTTCTTTCTTTGTCAATTGATAACGGTGTTTGCCGTAATCAATCACCTTGCATACAGGGGGCTCAGCATTAGGAGCAATTTCGACTAAGTCTAATCCTGCTAATTCAGCTTTAGCCAAGGCTTCTGCAAGTGTCAGTACGCCAAGTTGGCCTCCGTCTTGATCGACCACACGTACTTTTGGGGCTCGAATTTCTCTATTAATTCTCAAAGTCAGAGTCTTTACTCCAGTTCAATGCGTTCATCAATTCGTCTACACTTTTGATTGCCTTGAGCTTTGGTTGTTCCAAGAACAAGGCGATCAGCCTTTCTAAGACACCAAATGCTGACCTCTTTAGTAGAGTCACACCAGCTTGACGCTGAGGCAATACACACACACTTAAAAAAGGGCCATCCCACCACCGCCCCAACGAATCAGCAAGTCGCAGTGTCAAGCGCGACTCCCCTTCTTCTAAAGACGAACTAATTTCTGTGGAATAGCTTAAGGCTGCCTCTTTCAACGCTTGGGTTAATAGACGCTGCCCCTTGGCTCCCTTCTTCTGAGCTCCACCACTGTGGGTATATAAAACTATCTGGAACTCAAAACATAGGATTTTAGGCATTTTGGTGATGAAATGCAAGGAAGAAATACATTCATTTAAAAGTTCCTCGTTCCGGCAAAATAGATGGGCTCGATCGGTGGTGCCGCAAGCGACATCCAAGAGACCTTCCTGAACTGGCGTTTCCAGATCCTTGGTAACGGATGAAATCTCTGCCAATCGATTCAGCCCATGAGATAAAAAAAGATCTCGATGAGCAAGCGTGATCGCTTCGCCCGGGTCACCTCTTTCAGAAGAAATTTGACTTGCCAGCGTCGCAACACATTGAAATTGTTGCAGCTTATGCTCACGATGCCACCACGTTACAAACATCTGGCGCACCCTCTCGCCATTCGGAAGCCATGCCCATATCCCCTCCCCTAAAGAAGGGGTTTGTGCAAACAACTGAAGCGACTGGATTAAAGATTCATGAGAAAGCGGCGCAAAACGGGGAGATTGTTTAACAAATTCTTTAAGTTGATCTTTTTCCGAATACAGGACACCGATAAGTCGAACCCCTTGCCGCCCCTCAATCTGAATGGAGATTGCTTCTACCAACTTAAATACCAGGCGAGGATCCCATGTCTCTTCAAAAGATTTTTCACACCAATCGACAAATCCATTGATTTCGATCATCTGAACCAAACCCTTGGGGACCTCTCGCAGTCGCTCGGCAATCAGCCACTGACCTTGATGATCCATCCTCTGGGCAGCATTCTTAGACATCATTTCCAGCGTGCGGATTGCAGGGCGCTGCTTGAGCTTAACACGCATCGCCTCTTCAAGAACGGGAAGGATCTCAGATTTAAATTCAAAAGGCAGGATGAGATCGTAAAAAAATAATTTACTTGTACCGCAGCCCTGAACAAGGAGAGTTTTCGGAAACAACTCTACCGCGACAGAGCCAAGAGCCTCAGCTGCGGTCTGGCGAAACGTTAATAAAGGATCTACAATCATAAGATGGGATATAGTTGACTCGAACAACCGACCTCCACGATGTCAACGTGGCGCTCTAACCAACTGAGCTAATACCCCTTAATTTAGATGGACAGCTTAACCCTTCCGCTTAATTTTGAGCAAGAAATTCTTGCATGATGAAAAGCAAAAGATTAAACTTTCCGCATATGCGTACGTTGTTTCCATTATTTTCTTCCCATCTCGATTTGGCCCATGCGTATTGGGGCCGCCTTCTCCAACAAGGAGATACTGCAATTGATGCTACTTGCGGCAATGGCCATGACACGTTAAAATTAGCTCAACTTCTCTCTAAGGGTGGTCATGTCATCGGACTCGACATTCAACCACAAGCCATCTTTAAAACGAGGCAGTTGCTGGAGGCTAACCTCTCTTTAGCCGAATGCTCTCAAGTCACCTTACTTGAGCAATCCCACACCCAATTTCCCGATCTGAGCAGAGCATGTGTGCGACTTATCGTCTACAACCTTGGATATCTGCCCGGAAGCGATAAAACGATTAAAACACATACATCCACAACACTCATCAGTGTACAAGCTGCCCTTGAACTGATTGCTCCTGGAGGGGTGATTTGCATCACCTGCTATCCTGGACACAAAGAGGGAAAAGAAGAGCAAACCGCTCTGCTTGCATTTGTCAGCTCTCTTCCGACCCCCCTCTGGAATATCTGCCATCATCAATGGGCCAACTCAATGACTTCTCCTTCTCTATTACTCATTCAAAAGCAACTTCAAACACCGCGAGCACACCATGGCAATCGAACCTATATTATCAACATCGACATATCACCCGAGTTATCTTTATCTCGATGAGGGCTTAAAAAAGCATCAAGATGCATTTGATGATCTTGATATCTTTACAGCACTTGGAAAATGGGCAATTGGCATCCCTCTTTCGACAGCTCCACACGATGGGATGAAAAGCTATGAAAACAACCTTGGAATCAAAGCTGATCAGCTCTTGCCTTTAGGCCTCATTGATGGGCGTTATTTAAGAAAAATTGGTGTTGATTCTGACATCCTATTCTTCTGTGAGCGGCTTGAAAATGCTGACTCAACAAGCGTTGAACCCATCATTTGCGCCATCATTCAACACATAACAGAAAAAATGCAGATCTGGGCAGACCATGCTTCAAAAGAAGAAACAGAGAGCTGGTTGAATGAACTCCAAGAGTTTCCCACACGCCACCGCTCAGCTAGCGAAATCAGAGAACTTTGCAACAAGCTCCTTGAAATCTATCACTGTTTAGATCTCAAAATCCTCCGGTCCCACATCCATATGAAGCTCTCTTCTCCTTGTACATCCTCATCTGAACCCATTTCAACGGCGCGAAAAGTCGATCAGATTGTGCTGCAATTTGAGCTGCTAGAGCTTCTCGAAAACACCTCGATTCATTCCAATCCAGATATGATTCAAGTTGCCCTGATTCAGATCAGAGAAGAATGCACCATGGGCTCAGGAGAAGCGCTAATTAAAAGAATCTACCAACACACGCGCAACCTGCATCAGCAAAAAAAAAAAGACGTCTCTAAAAAGCGCTACGGCTGCTATGCATTCCTTGAAATCGAGGGATGCAAAACAACGCTTACGGACAAAATCGAGGTCATTCATCGCACGCGCGCAACTCTTTTACTGCCCGTCATCAAACGGGCCATTACACACAATCAAACGGAAGACTTACAGCGACTGTTACCACTTCTTAAGAAAATCAAATTCCACATACACAGCTCTTCACCAAAAACATCACTAGATACGCTATTCTATCAGACTCTTTGGATCGCAGCACACAGACCTGCCACAGATCCGCTTGTTTATGGGCCTGCGTGCTTAACGAATTCAATTCCACTTGATCTTGAAACTAAAATAACCGCAATTAATCAAACGATTGAAAGAGTAAGAAGCTTAATAAACAAATAAATTTTCAAATAAACTATGCCTATTGCGCATTAATTGCATTTAATGTATAATGAAGAACAGGAACTGTGTGAACTTATAATATTATAAAATAAAAAGCTTCGAGGGTTATGAGAAAGGTAAAAATTAATTTTAAGGCCGCTTCACCCCATCACTTACATATCCAAGTGAACACATTGTGCAAGCAATTGGAGCACCCATTTATCTCCAGAAAAAATGCACGTGAATTAAGCCGTAAATTGGACCTAATTTTTGCAGGTCTCTTCGAGGTGGGAGCACAAAATGTGACTCTCTTTGAAAAGATGGCTTTTCAAGAGATTGAAAATAAGATTATCAGTTTATACAAACGACTTGACGATGCTTGGATCGAAAGGCAAATCTCCGAGATCCAAAAGGAAGCGAGCTCTTTAAAAGAGGCGCTCACTCTTGGGATTGTCTCTGCTGAGGCAGTTGACCTACTAAAGCAACACATTCATGAATTTACTCAAGATCACAGAGCCTGCATTGCAGATCGACAGGTCATTGCAGATGCGCGCCGCACGATAGAAATGGCAACAACACCCAACTTTTCAAGTGTGAACCAACCAGCCATTCATTTACTTAACGATGAACTCGAAGAGGGGCAATTTGAAGAGATTCTTGAGATTGCTCATGCATTCTACGATGGAAAACTCATCGATGCAAAACGGGGGTACAATCAGCTTCCCCCACATCATCAACAGCGGATTCAAGAACATGCCACTTTTCTCGGTGGGGTTTTATTTGTAGATTATTGGAAAACATTACAAACACTCTGCGCTACTGTAAATGAACTTGTTGGCAATGGAGAGCTCTATCCTTCTCAAGATCTCATTGAAGATATTTTTACCGAGCTTAATAAATTAAGCCAGCCTCCAGCGCAGATAGGCGCATAACCTCATCCATAAGATAAAAGCTTCCTGTGATAACCAGAAGCTCATTTGCTTGATTCCTCCCAAGCAAATGGGCTTCTTTCATTCCTTCTTCAATCGATTCATAACACGTATAGGGCACAGAATTGGGCACTGCTTTAGCAAGGGCGTGGACTAGAGCTGCTCGGGATGAGCCTGCCTGAACCAAATGAAAGTGGGTTGCTGCCGGAGCTAGAAGACGCAGGCAAGCATCGATCTCTTTATCCTTGCAAAAGCCTACAAGAAAACGAAATTTGGTATTTGGATAGCTATGGCCAAGGGCTTGCACCAACCTGGCACAGGCATCGGGATTATGAGCGACATCATAGATGATCCGCCCCCGTTGCTCCATCCTGCAGGAAGGACGCATGTTAAGTCCTTGCTCAATCTGTTCAAATGTCATGGGGTATCGTTTGCCAAGCACCATTAAACATTGCAGCGCAATGGCTCGATTTTCCTCATCGTAATGGAAAAATGATTGATCCACACTAACTACGGGGCATTGCAAGAAAGTGGCCCTTTCTCGAATTGCCTGCTGTCTTGCACAGGGTCCTAGTACGACAGGAATCCCAGGTTTAAGGATTCCAGCTTTCTCTCTCGCAATTGTCTCGAGGTCCTCTCCGAGGAGATGGGAATGTTCCTTACTGATCGATGTGATGACAGAAAGAATGGGTGTAATGACGTTCGTGGCATCGAGTCTGCCGCCGAGTCCCGCTTCAATAACAGCGACATCAACTTGTTCACGCTTAAATGTTAAAAAAGCAAGGAGTGTGGCAATTTCAAAAAAAGTGGGCTCGAGTTTAGTATCCAAAATCTCCTGCACGCCATTTTCTGCACAAATCTCAGAAATGGGAGTCCCATTGATCGCAATCCTCTCGCAAAAAGAATGAAGATGGGGGGATGTATAAAGACCTACTTTCAGTCCCGATGCCTGAAGCGCCCCTGCTATTTTAGTCGCAACCGAACCTTTTCCATTGCTTCCTGCAATGTGGATGCATGGATACTCTTGCTGAGGAGAATCAAAACGCAAGATGAGCTCTTGCATTTGTTTTAAGCCTCTGCGCTCACCTGGGGGTGTCGTCAATGTAAAAATCTGTTGTAAAATGGTCATGCAAGCGGTTTAGAAAAAATCTGGTTAAATGCCTCTTCATCCACCCACGAGCTGCCCAAAGTGACATAGGCTTTAATGTGTCCGTGGAAATCAGAACCACCACTGATGAGTAGTTTTTTTTCTTTAGCAAGCTGGATCCATCTCTTTTCTTGGTTTGCTAAAAATCTGCCATAATAACATTCGATTCCATCAAAGGGCAATTTCATGAGCTCCTTGATGATCGCATTGCGCTCGATCAGATGAGGATGTGCAATAAAAGCTTTTCCTTGCGCACCATGAATGATGTCGATGGTCTCTGGAATAGTAAAGACATCTCCTCGAACAAAAGCTCTTTTCCCATCGCCGATATAGAGTCCAAAAGCATCTTTGATCGAACCTACATATCCTTTTTCAACCATCAACTGAGCAATATGGGGCCTTCCAATACTTTTCTCCCCTTTTGCAAACAGCTCTTCTTCAGAAATAGGCATCCTAAGGGCCACCAACTTCTTCAAGATCGCACAATTGCGCTTCATGCGTCTTTCTTGGTGTTTGCTGCACAATTCAACCATCCCCGAGTCATCAAGCAGAAAGTCGTAGCCAAGAATATGAATGCTTATCTCTTTGAGCATGCAAGAAAATTCGATTCCAGTTCCGAGTCGAATCCCTAATTCTTTAGCAACGGGAAACGCAGAAGCATATGCATCCATGGTGTCGTGATCGGTAATTGAAAGACCGTTAAGGCCAACCTCGCGAGCGTGACGGACTAATTCTTCCGGTGTAAATGTCCCATCGCTGCAAGTGGTATGACAATGAAGATCTGCTCGAAAGCTCACGTATTAACTCCCTTGAAAAGGGATACAACGAATCTCCATTTCAAGATCGATGTCCATTTTTTCTTTAACCGTTTTTTTCACTTCTTGAGCAAGCGCAAGAATATCTGCAGCTTTGGCAGATTCCTTATTGACAATGAAATTAGCGTGTTTCGTTGAAACCTCAGCTCCATTGATGCAAAGCCCTTTGAGCCCTGCCTGTTGAATTAAAGCCCCTGCAGAATGGCTAGGCGGGTTGCGAAAGACGCATCCAGCAGATTGAGACCCATACGGCTGAGTGCGCGTGCGGTAATCCACAATAGAAAGCTGCTTTTTCCGCGCCTCTAGACAAGGGGTCAAGAGAAATTTTGCTGAAACAATTGCGCCTTTCTTTTGATGGAACGAAGAAAAGCGGTAGGAAAACTCAATTTGATCCTTCCGGTAGATTTCGAGTTCTCCCCGTTCATTAACAAAAGTCACTTCAATAAGAGTCTCTGCCGTCTCAGCGCCGCTTGCTCCCGCATTCATAAAGATAGCGCCGCCGACGGATCCGGGAATTCCAGAAGCGAACTCTAACCCAGCCCACCCTTGACGCGCAGTCTGAACCCCAAGCAGAGAAAAACTGTATCCAGCACCCACAGAGATCAGAGGCCAATCAAACTGACAGAAGGAAATTTTATTAACGATGATGAGCCCATCAAATCCACGATCGTCAAACAGACAATTCGATCCCTTCCCAATCACAAGAAAGGGAAGTTGATTCTGATGGCAATAACGCAATAGCGCCTGCATCTCTTCGATCTTCTGCACTTCCACTAAAAATCGAGCCGGCCCTCCAATTCCAAAAGTGGAATATTCACTTAAAAGCTTTTCGACTTCAAACCGAAAGGGCAGGGGCATCTTGGGGTTGACCTCTTTGAGTGAGCTGGATTTGATAGATCGCGTCTAAAATTGCATTAACAAACGTTGCCGATTCAGCTGTCGCAAATTTACGAGAGAGGCGAATCGCTTCAGCAATCGCCACTTTCGGAGGAACGGTTTTAGAGAACATCAGCTCATAGACAGCTAGTCTCAAAATATTTCTTTCAACACGAGGAATTCTCTCAAATTCATAGGCTTTAGAATGCTGCTTAATGTGCTCATCAATTTCTAAAATCTTTTCTTGAATCAACAGTTTCTCTTCATGGGCAATCTTCATAACCTTTTTGGTTACTTCAAGCTCATGCATGAGAAGCTTAGTCATGTCTGCCTCGTCTGCAGAGTTAAAGTCATCACTATAAACGAGAATAAAGACCAGCTCGCGCTGTTTATGTGGAGAAATTGGCATTTTATTATAGCCTCAAAGCAGACAACAATAGCAAATCGACGTGTTTCCAGCCAGCAACAAAAAAGCGACAAAATAAATTTATGTTTTTACCGCCCTGATTGGAGCATCCAAACCATCTTTTCATGATCCCCTAGTCGCCTGCCGATCATATCAACAGTTGCAAAATCCCCATCATTATCTGCTTCAGTTGCGACTTTTCTGGCATGAAGGATCAGCGTCTCATGCCCTTCAATTAAACTGCTGATCATATCGGAGAGGACTAGGACTCTGTTTTCCCCTTTGATTCCAGTTTGCTGATTGAAAGCGGTAAACGACGCATCGACATAAAAACCAAGGGCACGAATCCGCTCTGCAATCTCGTCGATGGCATCGGCAAGGTTTTCATAGTGCTTTTCAAACAGCAGATGAAAGGAATAAAACTCCACACCGGTCAAGTTCCAATGAAAATTCTGAGTTTTTAAATACAGCGCATAGGTATCAGCAAGCAGACGGCTTAGCCCATTACAGATCGCCTGTCTTTTTTGCTCAGGGATCCCAATATCGTATTCCATGGTTAGCTCCATTTTTTAGAAGCTATAACAAATTAAAGACTGCATAGCTAGAAAAAAGCATTGAAATGTGATTCGATTTGTTGGTAATGTCAACTTTTGCAACAATAGGTAGCCTGTGCTCGCCATCTTCCTTGACTCTGAAACCAATGGGCTTAACGCGAAGAGACACCGCATTGTTGAAATTGCATTCAAAATCATCGATGTGGATACAGGTGAACTTAAGGAGCAATTTTGTTCTCCCATTCAACTGACGGAAGAGGAATGGAAATTGAGCGATCCAAACAGCTTGAAGGTTAATGGATTTGCTTGGGATGAAGTTAAAAACGCTCCTTCTCCAAAGGCCGTGGCAAGCCAAATCATCGCGTTATTTTCTAAGCATGAGATCAAGCGAGGAAAGGCAGTCTTCATTTGCCAAAACCCCTCATTTGACCGGGTCTTTTTCTCCCAATTGATCGACCCTGATCAACAAGAAGAATTGCTCTGGCCCTACCACTGGCTGGATTTAGCATCAATGTTCTGGTCAAGAGCGTTGCTCCTTGCAAAAACACAAGGGGGAAAACTGCCCTGGGAATCGGGATACACTAAAGACAAAATTGCGCTAGCAATGAAGCTGCCTGTTGAGGAGCAACCCCACCGTGCACTAAACGGCACGAACCATTTATTACTTTGCTATACAGCTGTTGTTGGGTTTCCGAAATTGCAATCATGAAAAAGAAAGCTCTCTTCTCAGTTCTGCTTTTATCCATTATATTAATCGCTCCAATTCTATTTCTTTTGCGAAACCCAACAAAACAGCGAATCACACCCGAAAAAATACCTGCTTTTCTTTCATCTCTATCTCCGAAGGAAATCTTTGAGCTCGACTATTTTTTTCGATGTTTAATTCAGGAAGAACAAATTGGCTATGTTCTTTTAGGTGAAAAACCAATGAGTTTTCATTCTTACTTTTTACCAAAAACGTCAATTACACAAGCCTCATCCCTGCCATCGATAAATCTCGAACTTTTCTTTGAGAGCTTCAATCAAAATGACATCCTTTTTCATCTTGGTTTTGAAACATGGAAAAAATATCAACATCTGTTCTGCGGAAAAAATATTTTCTTTGACTTTATCGAAACAAACGCAGAATTACGTTGGGCAAAAATCGTCGTCATAAACAATAAATTACTGAAACAAATTTTCGCTCAACAGATTGATCAATTTAATTTGAATCAATTTTCGAATAAAGAAAAAACAGCAGAAGATCTAGTAAACGAGTTGCTTAACAACAAACGATATAAAGAGAAATTCTATTCTCAGCATCATCTTTTAGGAATTGCCTTGGGATATGGTGAAAAAAATGCTCGCTTGTTCGATGAGATGAGTTCAATTACGACATCGATTACTAAGACAATAATCCCTTTGAAAAGACTCTCCCTGGAACACAAAGAAAAATTAAAGGAGAAGCTCACAAAACTCAACAGCAAACTAGAATTTTTTAATGATCAAAACTCCAGAAAATTTTTATTTACTCAAGGATCAGGGTTTAGAGCAGATTTTTCTGACACTGAAACATTGAGGCTCCAAAATAAATATAAACAAGCTCGCAAATCCCTTACACAGCAATACTCCAGTAAGGGATTTCTCCAAAAAACATTGGAGCTAATTATCTATGCAGACCAGAATTCAACCAGAAGAACACTCTGAGTGCTTAAGAATGCCTCCAGCAAAAGGACAGCCCCAAGTTCTGCAATAATTATCGGTTTCTTTATTTTTTCGACCACAATGAGGGCAAATCCAATAATCGTCTTCGTCCTTATCCTTATCTTTGTCTTTTCCCTTTTTTTGAAGAGGAATTGCCATATAACTCCCTTTTCCATCTTTCTGTAATAGTAAATGAAATCGCGCCCTCACGACTTTATTGACTGCCAAAAACCCTTCATTTTTGCCAATATTACTCTCATCCCACTCATTTAGATAAACCTTTACAAAACTTGGATTCCCATCGTGATCATAAAGATAATTACTCACATTCACTTCACAATAGGCATTAAGAGCGAAAAACAAACATAAAGCAAACAACAGCTTTTTCATAAATCACCAGTTTAAGTTACTATCCCAACCCCATTCGTGCTTGAATACAACATACAAACAACGAAGAGATCTTCGGATCAAATCACCTTATCTATTTTATAGGATTTTTGGGAATTTCTTTCTTGGTTACGCAAGAGGTCTAATAACTCGAGGGCCCAATCTTCACTTTCCCTTTAAACACACGGTAGATGTAATAGCCGTATGCCAAAACGAGCGGAATGCCAATGGCGACGATGATCAGAAGAACCTTTAAGGTAAGCGTACTGGATGCCGCATTATAAAAGGTCAAACTATACTGAACGGGATCGATTGTAGAGCGAACAAGGACAGGAAAGGTTCCAATTCCATAGAGAATCATCAAAAAGACAATCCCTAAGCAAGAATAGAAAAATGCGCGAAAATCTCTCTTCTTAGAAAACTCTCTCGGAACATTTAAAATAGCTAACAGTGCTAATGCCCCAAAGATGAGCAGATAGGGCTCGAGCATCATTTTCGAAATCATATAGGGCTTATAGATCCATGTCGCCGCTGTTGCAAGTAGATACACGCCCATGAAGACGAGCACTGAGCGGTTTACCCACCGGCGTAGCTTCTCGTGCAAGGCTCCCTCTGTTTTCATACAAAGATAGATAGATCCATGCATCGCAAGCAGTGCACAGGAAAGAAATCCAATCAGAATCGGATAGGGGCGAAAACAAAGAGCAAAACTGCCAACAAATTCTCTATGCTCATTAAGCGGAACTCCCTCAATCAAATTGCCTAAACTGAGGCCTAATCCAAATGCAATCACTAAGCTTGAAACTGCAAAGACCCAGTCCCAAATGCTTCTCCACGTCTTTGAGGCCTGTTTGCTTCGAAATTCAATAGCAACTGCACGAAAAATCAAGCCGCAAAGCAGGATCATGCAAAGATTATAAAATCCAGAAAATAGAGCCGCATAGACATCGGGAAACCCTGCAAACATTGCTCCCCCAACAATCACTAACCAGACTTCATTTCCATCCCAGACAGGGCCGATCGCATTGAGAAAAATTCTGCGGTCGTGGTCTTTTCGCGCAAAGGGATGCAAAATGCCAACACCAAGGTCAAATCCGTCGAGGATCACATAGAGGGTAACTGCGATCCCAAGAATAAAATACCAAGCTAATGGATAGAGTGACTCACTCATGGTTTTGATCTCCTGTAACAACTGTGGCAAGTTTTTGGAAAAGAGGGTCTTCTTCAACTCTTGGCATGCCAACCTTGTCTGGCCCATGCTGAATCTTGTGATTGAGCAGATAAAGGAAAAGGATTAATAACAGGGTATAAATGATAATGAACATGATAATAGAGGCCATCACTTGAGAGGCAACAATCGTGCTGGAAACTCCCTGCTCCGTGCGAAGCAATCCCCAAACAAGCCAAGGTTGCCTTCCCATTTCAGCAGTTGCCCAACCAACCTGATTTGCAACTAAGGGAAAACCAACTGATAAGATCATTGACCAAAGAACTGCTTTTGCGCGAGCAAGCTTCTTTTTTTTCCACATGTAGATTCCTGCAATTGTCACAACTAACATTGCCACCCACATGTAGATCATGATGTGATAGGTCTGAAACACTGCTTGCACATTTGGCCAATCTGTTTCTGGGATCTCATTGAGTCCTTTGACCGGTGTTTCAAAATTGCGATAACACAAATAACTGAGCAATCCTGGAACTTGAATCCCTTTAACCGTCTTATTTGCCGTATCAACCCATCCAATTAATGTCATGGGCGTTTTTTCTTGAGTCTCGTACAACCCTTCCATTGCTGCTAATTTTGAAGGCTGGTTTTCTGTGACCCCACGAGCTGTGCTATCAGCAGAAATCCCTTGCAAGACTAACACGACTGCAGCTGCAATCAAACTAATCTTCATCGTTGCTTGTGCAAAAGATGTGTGCCGTTTTTTCAGGAAATAATAAGCGCTTACACTCATCACGAGAAAAATGCCGGACAACCAGCAACCAAGCACGACATGGGTTAAACGATCGATGGAAGAGGGATTAAGCACCATCTGCCAAAAATCTGTAACGACGGCTTTTGAATCTAAGCCCTCCCCTATAATTTTAAACCCTGTCGGCGTCTGCATCCAGGAATTTGCAACCACAATCCAAACTGAGCTGAAATGAGCTCCCAATGCGACAAGGATAGTTGACAAGTAGTGCATTTTTGCGCTCACCTTATCCCAACCAAAAAGCATAATCCCTAAAAACCCAGCTTCTAGGAAAAAAGCGAACACTCCCTCAGCTCCAAGAGCGCTGCCAAATACATCTCCCACAAATCGGGAATAGCGCGCCCAATTCGTTCCAAATCCAAACAATTGTACAAGCCCTGTTGCGACGCCTAAGACAAACGTCAAAGAAAACACCTTTGTCCAAAATTTGGAGATCTCCTTATAAAGGGGTTTTTTGGTCTTCATGTAAATCCCTTCAAAGATGACGAGCATCAATCCAAGTCCAATGCTTAAAGGGGGATAAATATAGTGAAACGAGCTTGTCAGCGCAAACTGGATTCTGGAAAGGATAACAGCGTCCATCGGCAACTCCACCGTGTTATGGAATAATCCACCAAACTCTACAAGATTTTTAAAATTTGTCAAAGAGCAATATATCCCTTCCGGTTCAAAGGCGCCCTAAATTAGAATCAAAAAAAATAACAGGATAATAGGATGGTAGGATAGAAAAAGCATGGGTAATTTTCCTTATCCTGCCATCCTATTATCCTGTTATTTTTTCTTTATTCAACTTTGCAGGTATTCTGAGTGCCTTTGAACCGGAAGGGGTATAAAAGGCAAATTTTCTCATTGTCTCGAGGAATCGAATTGTTTATACTCACGGTTTTGACCTGAGAATCGTATGACAGCTCTCTTTCACAGTATCACTCCTCTCTTCGAAATCGTGATCATTACGGTTCTGCTTAACTATCTCCTCTCGTTTTTTTGGAATACTCGATCGATGGATCTGGTATTGGGGCTCCTTGCGTTTCTCTTAATTTTTGCGATCTCCTCTTGGTTAGATCTTCCAATTCTCCAAAAAATCATGCTGTTAATTGGTAATGTCGCGGTGATTGCGATCTTGATTATTTTTCAGCCCGAGCTGCGCGTTGCCCTGTCCAAACTCAGTTTGAAAGGAAAACGCTACAAAGCTATCACTGAATTTGACAAATTTTTAGATCAACTGACAAACTCTGTATACCGACTAGCTGAAAAACGGATTGGCGCGCTTATTGTCATGCAAAATGAGGACATTCTTGATGAGTATGCCAACAAAGCTGTTATCTTAAACGCCAACTTTTCCTCTGAGTTGCTCGAATCGGTCTTTGCAACGACAACCCCTCTTCATGATGGAGCGATCATCATCCGCGACTTAACCCTTGTCGCTGCAGCGGTCATCCTTCCACTTGCAGAAGACAGCTCTCAACTTACCCGTTCTATGGGAACTAGGCATCGAGCTGCTTTGGGCGCAAGTCAACTCACCGATGCGCTCATCATCGTGATTTCAGAAGAATCTGGAAAAGTGTCGATCGCTCGAGATGGAGTCATGACCCCTGGCGTTAAAACGGATCGCTTTAAAGGGATCATTCGAAGTATCTTTACCCCACCACAGACAACCGACTTCAAAAGTCAATTTAACCTTCGGGAATGGCTCCGCAAATGAAGACGTTGATCCTCAAATTTTTTATCGAAAACTGGCCTCGCAAACTAGTTGCCGTCGTCCTAGCGATTATCACATGGCTTGTCGTTAACCAAACCTTAACGACAACGCGCAATTTGACTAACATTCCGATCCGCATTTTAAATATTCCAGCTGGGAAAACCATTGAAGGGATGCAACCAAATGGAAGGCTTGCGAAAAAAGCGACATTAACTCTCGTTGGCAACAAGACCATTCTCGACGAACTCACCCCCTACGATCTCGAGGTGGTATTAGATGCTTCCGATAAGCCGGACGAATGGGTTGCTGTCATCTCTAAAAAAAATCTCGTTTCCCTCAATCCTGAAATTGATATTTCCAAAGGGATTAATCGGGTCTACCATCCAAATCTCCTTGTACGCATGGCTAAACTTGTCACAGAACAGATCCCCATCATTATCACACAACCTATTGGAGAAGCGCCCCGAGGGTATCAATTCCTCGATGTTTGGCCCTACCGCCTCACTCTTACCGTCAGCGGTCCTGAAGAACTGATCAAACGTCTAAAACTTAAAGAACAGCGCATTACGTTTAATTTAAATGACATCAACAAGGCTCAACTGGATGCTGCTGCAAGCAACATCAATTCAGGTAAAACAGAAGTTGTTAGCTACTTTGTTCCAGATCAATGGAAGCAAATTAACATCCCTTTGCTCTCAGATAGTCCGATAGAAATTGATGATCCGCAAGCCAAGGCTCTAAGAATCGACTTTGTACGATGCAACTTGCTCTCCATTGAAAAATCGATTCCAGTTACCCTCTTTTTCCAAGATAAATACTTAGACACTCTCAACCCTCAAACAATTTCTTTGTCTCCTGGAGCTGTTCTCAAAAACGTTCATGGACTCAATGTCATTACCTCCCCACTTTATGCAAATGGAGTGGACCGCCTCTTTCTTGAAACTGTTGAAAACATGCTGCAAATTGTCATCATTGCAGCACCTCAAACGGAAAGAAGCCTACTTGAATGGAGCGTCGAGTTCATCAATCCTCGCCAGCTCGAAGATCAATATGTTTCCCGTTTAATGTCTGATGTTTCCGATGAGGACATCCGCCTGCTTCAACCTGCTATGCGCCAAGAGTATCTGCGCAACCGTTTCCGCAGTTATATGAACCGTTTCCAGCTCTTTAATGCGGACGATACGAAGTTTGATCTGACCATCCTTATGAAAGAGGGGCGAATAGAAGTGCATGAAACTAGTCCTGAAGCGTTGCCACCAGCTCCTGCTAGCCAATGACGACTCTGCCTTCTGTTACCCTTCTTAAAAGTGAGATTGCCCGCAAAGGGGGGTTGGAAAAATATACCTGGCAGATTGCACTTGCATTCCATCAACTTGGAGCTCAGGTCACTCTGTTAACCACTGGCCCCGTTATCCCCTCTCCTCCCGGCATTAATATTGTGAGTTTTCCGATTCACTATCTGATGAGTGTTTGGAACGTGCATGCATTTGACCGTGCCTGTACAGCGTATCTAAAGGACCACCCCACACCGATCGTCTTCGGTCTTGATCGCAACCGGTTTCAAACTCATATCCGCGCGGGCAACGGCTCTCATGCCGGATACCTCAAACACCGAAAAGCCACAGAAAGTTGGATGAAAGGGCTGAGCTTTCAGGTCAATCCCCTCCACCGTCTCCTTCTTCAAATTGAGAAGGAATCCTTCGAACACCCCGATCTACAAGTTCTTTTTACTAACTCTCATATGGTGCGCGATGAAATTGTAAGTCACTACGCGGTTGACCCCGAAAAAGTGCGCGTTGTGCACAACGGAGTAGAATGGAATCACTTACAACCTGATTTTAATCAATGGGAAGAGAAACGCGAGCAGCTGGTCTCTGAGTGGAAACTTGATCCCAACGCCTATCAACTTCTATTCATCGGACATAACTATCAGCGCAAAGGGCTCACAGAACTGCTACACGGACTTGCACATGTTAAAAATAAAGAGATCCACCTCAATGTCGTTGGCAAAGATAAGAACATTGCCTATTATGAGCAGCTCGCAGCGCGACTCAATCTTGCCTCACAGGTGCGTTTCTTCGGCTCCCATCCCCACACCCTCCCCTTCTACCAACTTGCAGACGCACTTGTCATCCCATCACATTACGACCCTTTTGCCAATGTCACGGTCGAGGCTCTTGCCATGGGATTATTTGTCATTTCCTCCAAGACAAATGGAGGACACGAAGTGCTCACATCGCAATCAGGAACTATGATTACCGATCTTCATGATCCTGAATCGATCGCAGCAAGCCTGCACATCGCTTTGCAACACAAGAAAACAACTCAAAGCGCAGAGGCCATTCGGGAATCGGTGAGCCATCTTGATTTTGGCAAAGTCCTGAACCGGATTACTACGGAAGTTTTAAAGCAATGACATCTCTTTGTTGCACCACTCTCACTTCTCTTCGCCTCAATATGCTGCCAGAACTGAAAATTGCAGATGAGGAGATCGGCGATGAGGGAGCTTTTGAGCTTGCAAAAGCTTTGGAAAATAATACAACTTTAGAGAAATTAAGATTAATTGAATGCGGGATTGGAGAGAAAGGGACCTGCGCTCTTGCAGACTCATTGAGACTTAACTCTACCCTGACTACTTTTTTATTTATCTCTACTCTTTGCACCCCAAAGGCAACGAGGTCTTTAGAGGAATCCTTGCTCACCATCCCCTCATTGACATTGTGTCATATAGACACTGCGAGCAGTTCTCCCTTAAGAACAAAAGAAATTACAGAAATTCACAGGTATAATCTATCAATTAAACAAAAAAATTTGTTTAATTTACTCTCCCCATCCCACTCTTAGTAAAATTTTATTTATAAACAAACAATTCACATTTCATTTAAAGTGAACAAACGATATTATTTATTCAAAATAAAACATAAACACAAGAAACTATATGGCAGCTAGTTTATCATCTGTTCCTTACTCAAAAACCGATTCTTCGGGCTGTTTTACTATAGACCCTCATTCTACTAAGATCCTTAGTACATCTCTTCCTGCTTCCGCTCGCGGATTCAAAATGCTAACATCTGTTGCTCAGAAATCATTTTTTGAGTGCCTTTGAACCGAAAGGGGTATATACTTAGTTCTCTATGGTAAAGCATATACTTTCCTACATTCTAATCAGAGCCATCACATGGCCGGTCCAATTTCTGCCCTATCCTGCGATCCATCGCTTGGGCTCTTGGGCTGGGCGCCTAGCATTTCATCTTCTCCCTAAATTCAGAAAACGGACGCTGAGCAACTTAAGTTTAGCCACCTCACTCAACCTCTCTTTAGATGAACAACAATCTATCGCTAAGGCCTCATTTGAAAATCTGATGATTACCTGTCTAGAATTTGCCAAGTTAGCGGCGGAAAGCAAGATCGAGAGGATTGCTAGCTGTGAGAATCCTGAGGTTGCAGACAAGCTAATGAAGGAAGGAAAACCTGTCATTTTCTTCTGCGGACACCAAGCCAACTGGGAAGTGCTTTTTCTAGAGGGGACAAGCAGAATGCCTGGGGTTGCCATCGGGCGGCCGGTAAAAAACAAGCGCCTCTATCAATGGGTCCTCAACATGCGGCAAAAATATGGGGGCAAGATCATTGAGCCTAAGTCTGCAATTAAAGAGGGCTTAAGAGGTCTAAAACGGGGAGCATTCCTTGGAATCGTTGGGGATCAGGGGATGCCCGATAGTGGGTACTCCTGTCCATTTTTTGGAAGAACTGCATGGACCTCCCCCATTGCAGCGATCCTCTCTTACCGGACTGGATCTCCCATCATCGTGGCCTCCACCAGACGGATTGATGGGAAATACCGGATCCACTACTCTGATCCGATCTGGCCCGATCCGGCCCAGCCATTACAAGCAGAGATCGATCGGATGATGCGCCAAGCTCTCTCTTTGCTGGAAAAGAGCATTCAATGGGCCCCTGAACAGTGGCTCTGGGCGCACAACCGGTGGAAACAACAAACCCTCGATAAAATTAAACGCCCTTTTCGCCAAGAATGCCTTTGCATTGTGATGCCGCAAGAAAAAGGGCAATTTGATCAGATCGCAGCGCTTTTGCCCACATTTAAAGAGATCTATCCCCTTGAATTCATCACTGTGTTTGTCCCAGCTGAGTTGGCTTCAATTCCGCTCTTGATCGATGCAGAGATCACCTGCTATGCAACACATTCCGATCTATTCGTAACTGACTATAGATACAAGCTCGTCTACAATTTCAGTGGATACACAGAAGTGGGCACCCACTTCAAAAAGTTATCCGCCTTTACAGTGATCGACCTCCCTGGGATCAAACGCCTGAGCGGCCTTTCTTCTGATGCTCCTTTAGATCACCACCTCAAACAGGCGGTTTGTCGTGCCCCATGAGCGTTTTTTTACAACCCAGCCTCTTCAAACACCCGTTGTTCTCGAGGATACTGAGTTTCACCACATCTGCCATGTCATGCGCGCACGAGTGGGTGAGAAGTTCGAGCTCATCAACGGAAACAATCAACTCGCTGAGGCCACTCTTACCAATGTTTCCAAGAAGCACGCAGAGCTCCACATTGATAAGGTCCAGACATTTCCCCCTCCTGAATTTCCCTTAATTTTAGCTCAAGGAATCCCTCGCTTTAACCGTCTGGAAATGATCTTAGAAAAGGGAACTGAACTCGGCGTCACTGAATTCTGGTTATTTCCAGGACTTTTAAGTGAAAAATGCGCGTTTAGCCCCAACCAACTCAAACGGATAGAACAAATCCTAATCTCTGCAATGAAGCAATGCGGCAGGCTTGATCTACCTACAATCGTCTTAACCCCCCCTCTTCTTCAATGGAATGCGATCCCAGGCACTCTTTTTTTTGGAGACACCGCTCCTGATGCCCCATGGCTCTGGCACTATGCAGCCCCATTGCCTAAGGGGGCTCCCATTCTCCTTTTCATCGGCCCTGAAAGCGGGTTTCACCCCCGTGAAACTTCCCACCTCTTAAACAGCTTAAATGCGCATGGCGTTAAGCTCCATCCTAATATCTTACGCACTGAAACTGCTCCCCTTGCGGCCTTAAGTTTATTACAGGTTTTATTCAGAAAGTAATCCAATTAAAATTATTCAATTGAAATTTAATTCAATTTAATTAAATAATGGAATTAGAAAGGAAACCAAGGAGAGTCCCATGGCAGCAGCTCCAGCCCCAAAACATTCCCGCATCCACGTGGAAGTATTAAGAATTAAAAATCAAATCGACACGATGATTTCCCATATGGAACGGAAATCAAACTACACTCCTACAAGGGATGAAATCGAATTTTGCGCGGAAGAAATGATCGAGTTCATAGCTAAAAACAAGCCAAAAATCAAAGCTGACGAGCATTATCTAAAGACCGCCATCATCGACTTGACAGAAGTTCCAGAAATGACAAACGAGCTGCAGAGAGTGGCCTTTCTAACAGCCCTAAAAACAGCTTCTAAGAATGTCGAATACTTCTTAGGCCAGCACTTATAGACATTCAAAGGCACTCAGAATACCTGCAAAGTTGAATAAAGAAAAAATAACAGGATAATAGGATGGCAGGATAAGGAAAATTACCCATGCTTTTTCTATTATCCTGTTATTTTTTTTGATTTTAATTTAAGGACTCTTTGAACTGGAACCACTATAGTCTCTCGACGAGCATCATATTCGTAGTTCCACTGATCCCGAAAGGAGATCCCGCTGTCACAATCACTAAATCCCCTTTGTGAACTAGCTCATGTTGTTGCGCCAATTCCACTGTACGAGCAAAAGCCTCTTGGATATTTTTTGCTGCGTAGGGTTCCATCGAAAGAACGCCCCAACTCAATGCCATTTGATGATAAAGCTTGTGATTCGAAGTGAGTGCTATGATCGGCATTTGAGGGCGAAACCGTGAGACATGCCGTGTTGTTAATCCACTACTTGTAAACACAAAAATCGCACATGCGTGAGAGCAATATGCCGTTCGCACTGAGGCAAGCGCTACTGAAGTTGAGATATCGTTAAGATCGATCTCCGATAGATGCTGAAAAAACGTACGATAATCAAAGTCCTTTTCCGCTTCCATGGCGATGCTCTTCATCATTTTAACCGCTTCGATCGGATAGAGACCCACTGCAGTCTCTCCCGAAAGCATCACTGCAGAGGTGCTATCATAGATCGCATTGGCAACATCAGAGACCTCAGCGCGTGTTGGCCGGGGATTTTGAATCATTGATTCGAGCATCTGAGTTGCGGTGATCACAGGTTTTGAGGCTTGGTAGCATTTACGAATCATCATCTTCTGGAGACTGGGCACTTGCTTCAAAGGAAGCTCAACACCTAAATCTCCCCGAGCAACCATAATTCCATCTGCCGCTTGAAGAATACTCTCAAAATTGCGCACGCCCTGGCTATTTTCAATTTTCGCAATGACCAAGATCTCCGGATTGCCCTGCTCAGCAAGAAGTTGCTTGATCTCTCGCACATGATCGGCAGAACGGATGAATGAAGCTGCAATCAAATCGACGTCCTGTGCGCAGCCAAAAACCAGATCTTCCACATCTTGCGAGGTCATTGCAGGAAGCTCAATATCAACACCAGGAATGTTGACCCCTTTGCGTGATTTGAGAATCCCCGAGTTCTCAATTTCAACTAGAGCTCCATGAGGAAGGATCTCAATCACTCGCGACGTAATGTTTCCATCATCGAAGAGAATTTTGACACCCACCTCAAGATGATCAAACACAATTGCTGGATGCACATTGAGCCGCTGAAAATCTCCCTCAACCTCTTCTTTAACAAGCAACAGTTTCTGTCCTGCAACAAGCGCCATTTTGTCTTGGGCAATCTTTCCGATGCGGATCTCAGGTCCTTTTGTGTCGAGCATAATGGCAAGAGGAACCTTTTGTTCAGCTCTTGCCTTTTTGAGCATGTCGATGACCTTAAGATGCTCTGCATGGGTTCCATGGCTGAAATTCAAGCGCGCGACATTCATCCCCGCATGGATGAGCTCGAGAATCTTCTCATACGAGTTTACCGCTGGACCGATCGTACAGATAATTTTTGTGCGCGTCTGCATCCCCTTTTTCCCCTATCCAGTTACCAAATGTGATCCTATCGGGTTTGGTGTTTGTTCTCAAGAGGGGGAACTTACTTCTGAAAAAAAGACCCAGCACATGCCCATGCATTATTGATCCCATGCAAGGCCATCGGAATGAGAAGTGTATCATATTTTCGCTTCGCCTCCCCACAGACATATCCTACATAGCCTGTTACCGCCATTACTAGCCACTTAGCAGCTGGGATCACTTGACCACCAATAATATGGCAATACCCAAAGAAAATTGCCTGGGCCACATTGGCAATCTTTTGAACCATTTTCCTTGGGATCGGACAAATCGTTTTACTAAAGAAATGGCCAATATCTTCCAAGCGTTCTTGGAGGAATCCCCGAAAGAGAATCTCTTCCACAATCGGAGCCTGGATAATTGCCTTGAAAGCAAATTCTAAGGGTTTCTTCATCCCCTCCGAGACCACCCTTTGAACTGGGCCTGCAGCAGCAAGAGGAAGGATCCCCACCATGCGGAGCGCTCCAAATCCAAGGCTGATCAAGAGGGAACCTACAAACAACTCGAATAATTTTTTACCAATCGCACCGATCGTAATCGACTTGGTATTAAACCAATTTGTTTGAGGATTATCTGGGCTGCCTCGAAAAAAAATCTCTGAGACAAAGGTAATCCCACCACAAATCAGAGCAATTTTAGCCCCAAGCAAAGGAATACAGGCTAAAGCGACCGCTGCCGTTTTGAGAGTTGCTGTTAAAACCTGCTGACCTTCAGTTGTTTTAGGTAAAAAGAAAGTTATATATGAAGTTGGTGTAATTGCTGGCATGATTGTCCGTTTTTAGTTGAAGATGTTATACTTCGAAAAAGAGATTTAGTCAATTAAACAAAATTACAGAATTTTTATTATTTGATTCCACTTTGAGTGCTCTTGAACCGGACACAGTATATAAAAAATCCTGAATCTGCCACAATACCCCTTCCAGTCAATACGGAGTCCCTCATCTGTGCGGCAAATCATCTTAAAAAAAGTCAAGGTCCACAACCTCAAAGAGGTTGACCTTACCCTCACCCACAATCAGCTCATTGTCTTTACAGGGGTATCAGGTTCGGGCAAGTCATCCCTTGCTTTCGATACAATCTATGTCGAGGGACAGAGGCGCTATGTCGAGTCGCTCTCAACCTATGCAAGGCGCCATCTAGGCGATCTGCCGAAGCCCGATGCTGAACTGATCAGCGGAATTTCACCAACGATTGCTATTGAACAAAAAACCGCCGGAAAAAATCCAAGATCTACTGTTGGGACGATGACGGGAATTTATGACTTTATGCGCGTACTCTACGCGCGCATTGGCATTCCCCACTGCCCTGTCAGCAAAGAGCCCGTCCGCCCTCAAAGTGCTGAACAGATCCTGCGCTCGATTCTAGAGCTGCCCTCTGGCACAAAGTTAATGATCCTCTGTCCTTATATCAAAGGAAAGAAAGGGGAATTTAAAGATGATTTTGCCGAACTTACTCGCAAAGGATTTACACGAGTGCGCCTCGATGGCAAGGTGGTCGATCTCAGTGAACCGATCTCTATCGATGGAAAAGTAGCGCATGATGTGGATCTTGTCATCGATAGAATCTCTCTTCAGATGGAAGAAAAACAGCGCCTTGCAGAAGCTGTCACCCAAGCGCTGGAATTGGGACAAGGACTGTTAAGCATCTTAGAGGTCGACTCGGGAAAGGAAACCCTCTTTTCTCAATATGCGTTTTCTCCTAAATCGGGCCTCTCGTATGGGCCTTTAGAACCTCATGATTTTTCCTTCAACCATCCTTCAGGGATGTGCCCTACCTGCCAAGGTCTAGGCATGATTCAGGAATTCGACTTAAATTTGATTATCAATCCAGAGCTTTCTATTGCTGAGGATTGTTTTAGTGTCGGCAGCTCTTACACCACCGTGCGCTATGGAAATATTTACGATAATCTCGCCCGCATTTATGGATTTAAAGTGGATACTCCTTGGGCCAAACTCTCAGAGAAAGCCAAACAGGTGATTCTCTATGGCTCTGAAAAAAAATGGACGCGAATGCGATTTATTCACCCTGTGAAACAAAACAAATGGGATGAATATGTCCAATGGCGTGGAGTGCTCGCTGAGGCAAGAGAGCGGTTTCAAAAAGCGGAGAGCGATGTCTATCGCAATAAAATGCGAGAGCTGATGCAAGAGGCCATTTGCCCTGATTGTCATGGAGAGAAGATCCGTCCTTATCCCGCTGCCACATTATTAGGGGGCAAGCGGATTGCTGAGATCACAGCTTATTCGATTGATGATACGCTCAGCTTTTTTCAAGGATTGAACCTCACTCCCCAGGAACTGCAGATTGGGACAGAACTTCTTAAAGAAATCGTCCAACGCTTGATTTTTCTTAAAGGTGTGGGATTAGACTACCTGTCACTAGAGCGCACCGCTCCTACCCTATCTGGAGGGGAGGCCCAAAGGGTCAGGCTTGCATCACAAATTGGATCGGGATTAGTCGGTGCAACGTATGTCCTCGATGAACCTTCGATCGGTCTACATCCGCGCGATAACCACAAATTGTTGCAAACGCTCATGCGCCTTAAAGATAAAGGCAATACAGTGATTGTCGTTGAGCATGATGAAGAGACGATTAGAGCAGCTGATGTGATTGTCGATGTGGGGCCTCTTGCTGGAGAAAAGGGTGGGCAAATCATTGTCAAGGGAAGCATCGATGAGCTTCTCGCATCTCCTGACTCGATCACTGGAGCTTACCTCTCAGGCAGATTATCAATCCCGATCCCGAAGCGAAGAAAAGCTGCTGGGAAATTGAAGCTTGAACAAGCCTCCCACCACAATCTTAAAGGGATCGATGTCGAAATTCCTCTTAAGGTCCTTGTTGCTGTCACAGGAGTTTCAGGTTCGGGCAAATCATCGCTCATCAGCGATACGTTGTTCCCCATTCTCTGCAACCATTACCACCATGGTAAACTCCCTGTTGGAAAACACCGAGCGCTGCGTGGGATCGATCTGATCGACAAAGTGATTGCTATCGATCAAACGCCAATCGGAAGAACTCCAAGGTCTAATCCAGCGACCTACATTAAGCTCTTCGATGAAATCCGCGATCTATTCTGCCAGCTACCGGAGAGTGTGGCCCGCGGATACAAACCCGGAAGATTTAGCTTCAATGTTAAGGAGGGCTCTTGCCCCCATTGCGGCGGAATGGGAATGACGAAGATCGACATGGATTTCATGGAGGATGAATGGGTCACATGCGAGCATTGCCACGGCAAGCGGTTTGATGAAAGCACCCTTGCAATTTTATATAAGGGAAAGAGCATCTACGATGTCCTTGAGATGAATGTTATGGAGGCTTACCCCTTTTTTGAAGCGATTCCCTCATTACAGCAAAAACTCAAAACGTTGCTCAATGTCGGTCTCGACTACATGAAATTAGGGCAAGCTTCTCCCACTCTCTCCGGAGGTGAAGCACAGCGGATCAAACTTGCTAAAGAACTTGCGCGCCCGTCTAGTGGCAATACTCTCTACATTTTAGATGAACCCACCACCGGCCTGCATTTTCATGACATTAAAAAGCTCATCGATGTGCTCCAGGCCTTGGTTGATAAAGGAAACACCGTCCTTGTGATCGAACATAACATCGATCTCATTAAAACTGCCGATTGGTTGATCGATTTAGGTCCTGAAGGGGGTAAATATGGAGGTGAGGTGATTGCGGCAGGAACGCCTGAGAGCATTGCGAAGAAAAATTCTCCAACAGGACAGGCATTAGCACCTATTTTTTTTCCAAAAAAACATGTTTCTCAATCCTTAACGCCTGAAACGCGCGCTTCCTCTCTTAACACCATTACGGTAGAAGGCGCTTCTCAAAATAATTTAAAAGGGATCAATGTAGAGATCCCTCGAGGAAAAATCACCTTATGCACAGGTCCATCTGGATCTGGAAAAAGTTCCTTTGCCTTTGAAACGATCTATGCCGAAGGACAGAGGCGCTACATCGAATCCCTTTCTGCCTATTCGCGCCAATTTGTCAAGCAGATGCCGAAACCCAAAGCGGATCTCATCGAAGGGCTCTCTCCTGCAATTGCGATTGAACAAAAAAGTCACGCGGGAAATCCCCGCAGCACGATTGGCACGATGACGGAAGCTTATGACTTTTTACGCGTGCTCTACGCTCACTTAGGCACTGCCTATTGCCCGGAAACAGGACAAAAAATTGAGACTATTAGCAAAGATTATGTAGTAGAGCAACTGCTTGCGCTTCCTCAAAATACAAAGGTTCATTTGTTAGCGCCTTTAACATTAAAACGCAGCGAATCCTTTGAAGAACTCAAAGATCGGCTTCAAAGGCAAGGATATCTGCGTATCCGATTAAACAACTCCTATTACGAGCTGGATCAAGAGATCCCGTTTGATAAACAGCGGAAAAACGAACTCTTTCTTGTGATCGATCGCCTTGCGATCTCATCAAGCGTGCGCAAACGCTTGTTTGAAGCAGTTGAAAGCGCTACCAATTTTTCTGGTGGCACTCTTGTTGCTGCTCTGGAAGATCGAGATCTTTTCTTTAACCTTGCCTTTGCAGTATTAAGTACTGGAAAATCTTATCCTCCCATTACTCCCCACACCTTCTCATTTAATACGGAGCAAGGGATGTGCTTGGAGTGTTTGGGGCTCGGTTACCAATTCGGCGCTCAACTCTCGCGGTACCCCTGGTTTCAAAGACTCACTCCGCTTAAATTAATTGCGCACTTATGGAAAGAACATGCAGTGCGCGCCACATTAACGCCCCTGCTTGTGGTCTTCCATGCAGAGGGGATTGATGAAGATACCCCATTTGCAAAAATGCACCCACAAGCGCTCCAGGTTTTCCTTAATGGCTCAAAAACAGAACACCCGATCGGACGATCAGGACTCATGCTACGTTGGATCGGGATTAATCCCCTCCTGGAAAAGCTCTCAAAAAGCATCAATCCAGAGATCAAAGAAGTCCTACTTCCCCTTCTCGATCAAAATCCTTGTTCCTCTTGCAAAGGGACCAGGCTCAATCCCCTTGCGCGCAATGTCCGGATCGATTCCCACTCCATTGCAGACCTCTGCCAATTGCCTATCGGAGAGGCCAAGCTGTTTCTCGATCAAATTCAACTCGAAACACACAAGGTTGAATTCCTCAATGAGACCCTCCGCCAACTTAAAGAGCGCCTGCACTTTTTGGAAGCTATTGGCCTCAGTTATCTCTCGCTTGATCGCAGCGCACCGACCTTAAGTGGCGGTGAGGCCCAACGGATTCGCTTAGCGCGCCAACTCGGTGCAGGATTAACTGGAGCTCTCTATGTCCTCGATGAGCCGACGATCGGTCTGCATCCCCATGACAATGCTCTTTTAAATGCAGCATTAATCCAACTGCGCGATCTGGGTAACACCTTGCTTTTAGTTGAACATGATCCCATGACGATCCAACTTGCTGACTATATTCTCGACTTTGGGCCTGAGGCGGGAAAAGCAGGCGGAGAGATTACCGCACGCGGCACCTTCTCTGAGCTCTGCGCAAATCCCAATTCGCTAACCGGCGCTTATCTCAGTGGACGAAAAAAGATTCCCATCCCGAAAAAAAGACGCACCAATGAGCAGCTCTTAACTCTCGAAAATGGGACCTTACATAATTTGCAATCCGTATCCATTGAGATTCAAATCAATACTCTGACATGCATTACTGGTGTTTCCGGTTCAGGAAAATCCACTTTGATTAACGCGCTATTGCGTCCTGCTATTGAACAAGCCCTTTCCACAAAAAAAATCAAAGACGAGATGACGTATCAAGGCGCACAGATCAAAGGGATCTCAGCCTTTGACAAGCTCCTCGTTCTCAATCAAAACCCCATTGGACATACTAACCGTGCTGATGTAAGCACCTATGTGGACGCGCTGACCCCTCTCCGCTATTTTTATGCCTCTCTCCCAGAGGCAAAAACAAGAGGCCTCATGCCCAAGCATTTTAGCTTTAATCACCTCAAAGGGATGTGCTCTACTTGCATGGGCTTAGGGACCCGACACATCGCCATGCAATTTCTTCCTCCTGTTAAAGTGACGTGCGAGTCATGCCGAGGCTATCGATTAAATCCTTTGAGTCTCAATGTCCTTTCCAAAGGGAAAAACCTCGGGCAGGTGCTTCAAATGACCGTGACAGAGGCGCTCGAGTTCCTTCCCCCGATCCCCAAATTGATCCGCATTCTTGAGACGCTCATTTCAGTGGGACTCGGCTATCTTCAGCTTGGCCAAGAGATCGCAACTCTCTCCGGCGGCGAGGCGCAACGGATGCGCCTGAGCAGAGAGCTTGCCAAACGCTCAACTGGCAAGACACTGTATTTGCTAGATGAGCCCACCGTTGGCCTTCATAGTGAAGATATCTTAAAATTGCTTGCGATTTTCCATACCTTGGTGCAACGCGGAAACACGGTTGTGATCATCGAGCACAACCTCGATGTGATCTCCAATGCCGATCAGCTCATCGACATGGGCCCTGGCAGCGGAAAACTCGGCGGAAGAGTCGTTGCAACAGGAACCCCCGAAGAGTTGGTAAAAAATAAGGATTCGCTTACTGGTAAATACTTAAAAGATGTTTTATGTTATGTACCAAAATAAAGGAGCAGATCGATGACAAAAGGCCATCTTACCTCAAAACGCAAAGCAAAGGTTCTCTCAACAGCACTTTTCCTTGTCGGTCTTGCAATCGTCTCCTATCTCGGCGCCTGGTGGCCTGGAATCATGCTCGCAGTGGGCATTCCCCTAGCCATTCGCCAATCCCTTCTTGGCCGTCATTATGATATGGGAATCACCCTGTTTGTCTTCATTGGTGTCTTCGTCACAGTTCAATTTAAAATCCATTGGGAAGTGCTCCTTCCCGTGTTATTTGCCCTAGGCGGCATCTATCTCCTCGCACGCGAGTTCCTTGAAAACAAGGAACCCTTGGCCGACGAGGAGGAAGATATCAATTGCGAGATCGAAGAAGATCAGCATAAAAAGTAAAAACTTCATCACTTTTACTTAATAATAAAATAATAGTTATTATTGACAATAATAAATTATTATATAATAATCTCATTATTATTAAATAAAAGGAATCTATAATGGCATCCATTAGTTCAAATAAAGAATTCGCTTTACAGGCTCTTCAAGCTCGAAATCTTGAAGGCCTTACAACTGCCCACCAAAACACATCGAAGTTTTTTACTCTTTTTACTGAAGAAGAAGTAGTTAAGTTCTTTGCTGATACAGGATCTCACCTAAACGACCTTCCGATTATGGACCTTATTATTTGCATGTCGCATGCACACGAACCTGTACATTCATCCAGGAGAAGACAATCTATTTTTTGGGTTAGGACGTCCGATGCTCCACCTATCTACAAGCGAGAAGACCAATCGTTTTATTACAAAAGACGCGGCAGGAACCCTCAGATCGATTGAATCTGTGATGCCAACAGATACTTCACTCCAACATGAACTGCTTCATGCGATCCATAACGATACTGATCCTCAACTAAACAAGCTTCTCCACGCAACGATGGCTTCACTTTATGGGTTTACCAACCTAGAAGAACAGTACACAATTGCTGGAATCGATACGCGTCATCCTAATTTCCATTCCTTAGGTTTATTCGCGCTGTCTGATAATACCTATCGGTTTGAACGAGGGCTCCCTGGAAGATATCAACATTCGGTTTTCTAGAAATAATCCAAATGCATCGCTTTTCTCACCTCTGCCAATGTCTTCTCGGCAGCGCTATTAGCCACCTCGGTTCCCCTTTTAAGCATCTCCATGACTCCTTGAGGGTCTTTGGCCAATTCCTCTCTTCTACTGCGGATCGGCTCAAGAAAGGCCTGAAGTGCTTCGAGCAGTCTCTTCTTAACCACTGAATCCCCTAACCCCCCACGCTGATAATGGGCTTTCATCTCCTCTAATCCTGTTTGGTCTGGATCGAAGGCATCGAGATAACTAAAGACAGGATTGCCTTCTACCTTACCAGGATCTTCAACACGCAAATGATTCGGATCGGTGTACATCCCTTTAACTTTTTTTGCGACAACATCGGCATTATCGGAAAGATAGATGCAATTGCCAAGCGACTTGCTCATTTTCGCAGTTCCATCAGTTCCGGGAAGACGTGCGAATTTAGGAACCATCGCCGCACATTCAACCAATACTTGAGTCTTATAAATCCGATTGAAATGACGAACGATTTCATTTGCCTGCTCAATCATGGGAAGTTGATCTTCACCGACAGGAACAAGATCAGCTTTAAATGCGGTAATGTCAGCGGCTTGACTAATGGGATACACCATAAAGCCTGCTGGAACACTCTCCCCATACCCTTTTTGCACAATTTCTTGCTTGACGGTCGGATTGTGTTTCAGTCGGTTCCAGGTCACAAGATTTAGGTAATACAAAGTCAATTCCGATAAAGCTGGAATAAGCGACTGAATGAAGATGGTGGTCTGAGCGGGGTCAAGGCCAACAGCTAAGTAATCGAGGGCCACTTGAAGGACGTTTTGCCGCACTTTTTCAGGATGTTCATAATTGTCTGTTAACGCCTGGACATCTGCGATCATTACAAATTGCTGACAGGTCTCTTGAAGTGCAACACGGTTTTTCAAGGAGCCTACATAATGGCCAAGGTGGAGAGGGCCTGTCGGGCGATCCCCTGTTAGAATGATCTTTTTATGCATATTGATGCCTGGCTCCTATAGATATGTCGTGATGTCGGGATTGTGCCGTTTTGCACCATTTCAAGCAACTCGACTTTGCATAGTGAAAATAATTTGAGTTGCGAATATTTTTCCATTGTGGGATGAGAGCCTATCCCAGTAGTCTGTATAAAAAGTTTCAGTCGATTTTTGCGTTCTTTTGGCGAATTTTCTCTTTTTTTTAAGGGGGCAATATACGTATGTTGATATTGCCCCCTTAAAAAAAAGAGAAAATTCGCCAAAATAATCGCGAAAATCGACGAAAAATTTTACTGAGATAGGCTCTAAGGTTGCAACTATGGAAAAAAATTCTTCCACTCTACCGATTCAAATCGGCTCCTACCGCATTGTACGTAGCCTTGGAAAAGGGGGCATGGGCGAGGTGTTCCTTGCCTTTGATCCTACTTGTGGACGCAACGTTGCACTCAAGCAAATTCGCCAAGAAATGAGCCATAATACGACGTTGCAAGAGCGTTTTTTAAGAGAGGCCCGAATCGCCTCACAACTCACCCATCCCTCCATTATTCCGATCTATTCGATCACACGCAATAGCGAAGGGGCTTTTTATACCATGCCCTACATCGAGGGGGAGACTCTTAAACAAATTATTCGAACGACACTTGAGCAGGAAAAAGAGGGAGAAATTTTGCATCCCATCGGGGGGTCAATCCCCGCTTTGATTTTGATTTTTTTAAATGTCTGCCAAGCCATTGCCTACTGCCATTCAAAGGGAATTTTACACCGCGATCTCAAACCAGAAAACATCATCGTTGGAAAATACGATGAGGTGATGCTCTTGGATTGGGGGCTTGCAGATTTTATCGGAGAAAATCAAGAAATTATCGTCTCTGAATCTTTAGAGGAGGGAAAGAGAGATCTTACCTTACCTGGAAAAATTGCGGGAACCTTGTCGTTTCTCGCACCAGAGCGGGTCTTGGGAGCTCCTTCTTCTGTGTTAAGCGATATCTACTCATTGGGTGTCATCCTCTATCAACTCCTCACACTCAGACTTCCCTTTAATCGCCCCTCTATTCAGAGCTTTCGAAAACTTCTTCATACAGAACAGTTGAAAGACCCACAGGAAGTGGCCCCTTATCGAGATATCCCTCAACATTTAGCGGACATCGTCAAACGGTGTTTGAACCCCAATAGTGAAAAGAGATTCCAAAGTGTTGAGCAAATCATTAGCGAACTCAAGAGCTATCTTGAAGGGCGCCCTGAATGGATTCCCGCAGGAACATTGGACATCTCTCAAAAAAAAGATTGGGAATTCCAAGAAAACATCTTGCTTGCCAAGCACATCGCAATTGCCAGATCTTTGGACGTAATGGAATGGGTGAGTTTAATGATCTCTCAAGCTTCTTTTTCAGGAAATACACTCATAAAAACTCAAGTGCGCATCAAGGATGGCGGTGCTGGAATTGGATTTCTCCTTGCGATTCCAGAAATGAGCGAACGATTGGGATTTGAAGAAGGGTATTGCCTGTGGATCGGTTCTGAGGCGAGGCCGCAATGCAAGTTATTCCGCTCAAACATCGAAGTAATGGATATTGCCGGGGTGAGCTTAAAGGCAAACACATGGCACGACTTAAGAGTAGAGAAAGTCGACAATCATGTGCGTTTTTATCTTGATGGGGACCTCAAATGCCACTCGATCAGCCACATCCCCATGCATGGCACGCATATTGGCCTTCTTTACAGAGATGCTGATTTTGAAATCAACCCTCTTGAGATTTCAATGGGAAGCTTAAATGCGATGGTCAATTGTCTTGCAGTTCCTGATGCATTTCTAGCACATAAAGCTTACAGCAAAGCACTGATCGAATACCGCAGGATTGGATATTCATTTTCTGGTAGAGCGGAAGGGAGAGAGGCTCTGTTTAGGGCAGGTGTTACCCTTTTAGAAGAAGCTTTTTCCTACAAAAAAAAGAAAGAAAAAGAACGCCTTTACCTCACTGCTCTCGAAGAATTTAGTAAACTCCGTTTTACTCCAGGAGCTCCTTTAGAATATTTGGGCAAATCCCTTGTCTATAAGGCTTCGGGAGAAATTGAGGAGGAAATTAAATGCTGGGAGCTGTGCTTACGTAAATACCCAAAGCACCCCTTACTGCCAATTGTAGTTGAGCACTTGACCTTCCGTCTTCATGAAGCCTCATCGCACGACCGAATTTCTGCTTACCATTTTGCTCTGCTTGTCTTGCGCCATTTGCCCAAGGCATTTCTCTCTCATGACAATCAGCGTTTACTCACAACACTTAAAACCCATTTAGAACCCCTTCCCTTTATTTTGCCACCAAGCGATCCCACTTTAGATCATCTCCATCTAACCATCCAGCTCGCATTTTGGCTTGCCAAACCAATTACCTTAATTGAAATCATCGAAACGAGCTCCGATCCTCAAATGATCTCAAATGCCTTTTATTGCTTACTGCAACTGGGCTATCATAAATGGGTCGCGGAAAATCTCCATCATATCAATTCAGAGGAAGAAGCCAAACTGATTTCACTTGCATTACTTCCTTTAAAAGAGGGAATCGAAGAATGGTGTCAACACCTTCAAGAACCGCTTTCCCCCTCGACAATCCGCTCTGCACTCTATCTTTGCGATCATGCTCTACGCAGCCAAAAAAGTGCGTTACTGCTCCCCCTTTTTGCCAAACCTGTTCACTGGCCTCAGGAGCAGCGGATTTTTATTGATGCGCTCTATGTCTGGACGTTGTTACTCAATTGCCAATGGGATGCCGCTGGTTTACTATTTGAATCCTTAAATCCTGAAGATCTTCTCCAAGAACGATCTCCTCTATTCCCTCTTATGGGTTGTTATTTATGGAATCAAGAAGGAAAGGAGATTGCTCTTTCCCACTTTTCTGGAGCGTTTCATCTCCCCTTTCCTCCAACAACAGAGCTGCTCGGGAATTGGCTACATCAGCGCATTGACATGTCCAAAGGGTGGATGACTCAAGCGTTTTTCTGGGAAAAAATCCAACTATTCCGCCAACTCTCTCTTCTTTTTCACTGTTCTCGGCAGCCGAAAAAAGCCCAATTGTTTTATAAACGGGTAAAACGGGAGTATGCACATGTCCAAGCCGCCTATTCTTATCCCTGAGATTATCCGCACCGAGATTGCCTATCACGGATATTTCGATGTAGCCATCGACCATTTAAGACTTCCCCATGGACATGAACGTCCGTATACGGTACTCAAGCAAGGGGCTCATGCTGCAGCAGTTCTGGCCCTCACCACAGAGGGCAAACTTGTGACAGCAAAAGAATACCGACACCCATTGCGCCAATGGCTTCTTAGCTGTCCGGGCGGGCGGATCGATCCGGGCGAATCCCCTCTCGAGGCAGGAAAACGGGAACTTCTTGAAGAAACAGGCTATGGCGGGGGGCACTTATACACTTCTAGGAAGCGTCTTTCCCTTTCCTGCGGTATCAGATCAAGAGATCTTTTTTATTCTTGCAACCGGTGTGAGCTATCTTCAAGCTCCTGCCTTAGACCCGTTTGAGCTGATCCAAATCGAGCTGCAAACACCTGAAGAGGTGTTTCAGCGCATTACTGATAGTGAGCCTGTGGACGGGGTGTTCTGCTCTGGGTTGTTTTTGTGGAACAATCAACGATAAGATCGAAACACCCTGAAAGTTCGAGATCTAAGCTCGAACTTTCAGGGTGTTTTTGCATAAATTAAATTATTTTCCATATCTCATTACCCCCTTTGTCTTTTTATAACGGAACTGATATCCTCCTTCTCTTAAATATTGCGAGGCCAGGACACCCATGACTGAAAACTTCCCGACTCAAGAGCTTCCCAAAGCCTACGACCCAAAATTAGTTGAAGATAAATGGTATTCTTTCTGGGAGTCTCACGGACTCTTCAAAGCGGATAGTCACTCTTCGAAACCCGCTTACTGCATTTCGATTCCCCCTCCAAATGTGACCGGAGTGCTTCACATGGGTCATGCTCTTGTCGATACCCTCCAAGATGTCTTAATTCGCTGGAAGCGGATGAGCGGGTTCGAAGCGCTCTGGGTTCCAGGAACCGACCACGCTGGGATTGCGACACAGACAGTTGTTGAGAGGCAACTGATCGCGTCTCATGGCAAGCGAAGAAAGGAATTTTCCAGAGAGGAATTCCTCTCTCATGTCTGGAAATGGAAGGAACAGAGCCAGAATCAAATCCTCAGCCAAATTAAACGGCTTGGCAGCTCATGCGATTGGTCGCGCTTGGCATTTACAATGGATGAGACGCGCAATCGCGCCGTGCGCACAATGTTCAAAAAAATGTTTGACGCAAAACTGATCTATCGAGGAGACTACCTGGTTAATTGGGATCCTGTTACCCAAACAGCTCTTGCCGACGATGAGGTCGAATATGAAGAAAAATCCTCTTTCTTATGGTATATTCGCTATCCACTAGAAGATCGAAGCGGAGAGATCATCGTTGCAACCACGCGCCCTGAAACGATGCTCGGCGATAGCGCACTTGCCGTTTCCCCAAGCGATGACCGCTACCACCATCTCATTGGCAAACGCGCACTTCTTCCACTTATGAATCGAGCGATACCGATCATTGCAGATCGGATGGTGGATCCTACCTTTGGTACAGGTGCTGTCAAAGTCACTCCGGCCCACGATCCCAATGATTATGAAATGGGACTCACACACAAGCTTCCGTTTATCAATATCATGACACCCGATGGAAAGATCACTGAGCATGGAGGGAAATTCGCTGGACTTTCAATGAGCGATGCCAGAGGAGCTGTTGTTGCCGAGCTCAAACAATTGGGACTTCTTGCAAAAGAGGAGGCTCACCGCCATCGTGTTGGGATCTCTTACCGCTCAAAAGCAATCATTGAACCTTACCTCTCTAAACAGTGGTTTATCCGCATGTCCGACTTTAAGGGACCCTTGCGAGCTGCTGTTGAAACGAAAAAAGTCCGCCTCATTCCCGAGCAATGGGAGAATACCTATTTTCACTGGATTGACAACTTGCGCGATTGGTGTATCTCGCGCCAACTATGGTGGGGACATCGGATCCCAATTTGGTATCGGAAAGACAATCCTGACGAGATGATCTGCCATGATGGGGAAGATCTACCCGCTCAAGTGGCGCAACATCCCGATGATTGGGTTCAAGATGAAGATGTTCTCGATACCTGGTTCTCCTCTTCTCTTTGGCCATTCAGCATCCTTGGCTGGCCAGAAAAGACTCCCGATTTAAAGAAATTCTACCCAAATGCGACGCTCATTACCGGTCATGACATCCTATTCTTCTGGGTAGCCCGCATGATCGCAATGGGAGAGTATGCTCTGGGTGAAGTCCCCTTTCCTGAGACCTTCTTGCATGGCCTGATCTATGGAAAGTCCTATTGGAGCTTTGATAAAAATGGCTCATTGGCCTATGCAACTGCCGAAGAGCGCTTAAATTATGATCTTGGCAAACCTGTCCCTTCTCATGTCCACTCCAAATGGGAAAAAATGTCAAAGTCCAAAGGCAACATCATCGATCCGATCGAAATCATCGACGCCTATGGTGCAGACGCAATGAGGATGGCTTTATGCGCTTCTGCAACACATGCTAGGCAAATCGACTTGGATAGAAGGCGCTTTGAGGAATTTAAAAATTTTACAAATAAAGTCTGGAATGGCGCGCGGTTTGTCTTTATGAACTTAGAAACGCTTAAGCCTACTGACCTTGTCACCGGTCTTGTTCTCGATGAACTTGCCTTAGAAGATCGCTGGATATTCTCCTTGCTCAATCGCACAATCCGCGATGTCAATACCCAACTTGCTGACTATGCCTTTGATAAGGCTGCGATGACAGCCTATGAATTCTTCTGGAAAGAATTTTGCGCCTATTACGTCGAGCTTGTCAAACCTATCTTATTTGGGAAAAGTGGAACTGCTGAACAGCGCATAACGAAACAGAAAATCTTAAGCATCGTTCTCTGCAGTATCGTGCGTCTATTGCATCCGATGGCTCCATTCATTACAGAAGAGCTCTTCCAGATGCTTAAAACCAAATTTTCTGGTGTAACTGGCGGAGGAGATGCTTATACGCAAGAAACACTTACAGCATTGAGTGCACCTGCATGTATTGTCGCCCCCTATCCGCAAGTCATCAGAGAAACAGATATCAATCCTGACATTGAAACCACCTTTGCATTTATCGACCAGGTCGTCTATGCGGTGCGCAACATCCGCGCTGAGATGCAATTGCCACCGAATATCGCAACAGATCTGACCATCGTCGCAGCTGCAGATCATCCTGAACGTACCCTTGTAGAACACAATAGCGCACTGATCCAAGCTTTGGTAAAAATTCACACGATGCGCTATGAAGAAATTGAGCGCAAAATTCCTTTAAGCGCCCATGCGCTCGTCGGATCTTTAAAACTCATTATCCCTCTTCCTCAGGAGCTCCGCGAAAAAGAAAAAGTGCGTCTCATCAAAGAGCGAGACAAGCTCATTACCCAAGAAAATACGCTGCGCCAACAACTTGGAAATAGCGGATTTCTAGAAAAGGCTCCAGAGCAATTAATCGACAAGTTAAAGCTCACGTTAACCCAAGCTGAACGCGAACTTGCAGAAGTCAACTTAAAACTGAAAGAGCTTTCCTGAACTTTTGTCTTGTCAAAAGCATGGAGATTTTTTACACTGTTTGCCGTTCCTTGAGATATGTCGAAACAACCTGAAGAATTGGAGGTACCTTATGAGTTTCCCTAGTTTTCCTATCGAGTTCGTAAAAGTAAGAAATGACGAAGACTACAAGAATATTGCCATTAACGTAGGCGGAAATGCCCTGTTAGTCACTGTTGCGGCAGTGGCCTTTTCAGTGCTCGCTAAATTGGTCCTCATTGGAGGCAGCATGATCTCATTTATCGCAATGCCTCTGATCGTTGCCTCTGCATTAGTTTATGGAGGAACGATTCTTGCTGATAAATTATTCGGCGAAGAAGACTTCTCTAAAAAAGAAGCAAAACCGATGCCTAAAGCCACACAGGCTGACCAACTTTCACCAGAAGGTTCGTTTCCAGCAGCATAATCTGCTAAAAGCCCCTGCTTCAGCGGGGGCTTTTAAAATGCCCAATAAAATGAGCCGACCCCTCCAGCAAACGCAGGGGCATTGCGACCAGCAACAGAAAACCAAGCGCCCCACTCCACGCTCATATGATCAGAAAAGTTATACTCAAGGCATGGAGCCAAACTCCACTGCTCTGATGAAGACAATCCAGCTCCCCCAGCTCCTCGAAATGAGGAACGATCCGTATGCAGATAATGGACATCAAGTCCAGCCACCCAATTTCGCGTTAGACTAAACTCAGCAGAGAGATTAACAGTGAACTGATTGCCTGGATTAACAACACCTTTCGTGTCAACAGCTCCTCCATAAGCATTCACCCCACGCACGTGTACTTTTGTAAGCCAAGTGTAATAAACATTGAGGTTAAGCGAAATAGGGTGGGTCGGGAAATGATAATAAACCTTATCGAGAACCAGAAGGACAATCGTCCCGTAAGATCCTGATCCAGAAACGTCCGCTCCCTGCTTTTTAGGGTTTAAATGCTGATACTGCCCTGTTGGAAAATTCTCTCCGATCAGAAGCCTGACATCTGGCACCCAAGTCTCTTTCTGAGATTTGATGAGTTGAAAGCCTAAATAAGCTTGCAGATCACTAAATGCAAGTGTGCTTCTACCGTGAACTTGAGAAGTAATTCCATAGAGGTTTAAGTTAAAATCAACCCACTTTGTTATCCCTGTCTCTAAAAAAACTTCATAAGTTTGGATGTTGAACTGAGGATTATGGTTCACATTCCAGTGGGAATTATAAATCCCATATTGGCGCAAAAAATAGACATACGAGGTAATGGACAAACTCCCAGGATCCACATTCTGCCCATAGAATTGAAGCAATGTCCCTGTATATAAAGGATCAATAGGCTCTTGTGCAAAAAGGTTGCTAGCAACTAAAAACATGGAACCTAATAGAAACGCTCGTTTCATTTGATAGCCCCTGGGTTCTTAAGGTGCAGTTTTTCCTGGTCCAATAAATTGAAAAACGCACGCGACTCAACCACCACAATACTTGAAAGGGCCATCAACCCAATTAGATTTGGAAGCGCCATCAACCCGTTCATAATATCCGCAATGGGCCAGACCATCTCAAAACTCATCACGGCACCTAAAAATGCACAGAGACAAAACAAAATCCGATAAGGGATCAAGATCCTCTCTCCAGCGATAAACTCAATGCATTTCTCCCCATAATAACTCCATGCCACAATCGTTGTGTAACCAAAGAGAATGAGACAAAGGGTAATGATGCCAGAACCTCCAGGGATCACAGACGCAAAGGCTTCCATCACAAGAAGCGAACCATTGAGAGCTTTTCCATCGACGCCGACTTTCCCTAAAACGCCCGTTACAGAAATTACCAGAGCAGTAATGGTGCAAATGACAAGGCTGGATAGAAACACACCGCTCATCGAAATGAGCGCTTGCCTTCCTGGTACATCCGTTTTTGCAGCTGCAGATGCAATAGGAGCGCTACCTAAACCCGCTTCATTGGATGAGACCCCGCGCGCAACCCCGAGCTGAATTGCGGCCATGACAGAGGCCCCTAAAAAGCCACCAAAAGCAGCTTGCCCTGTAAAAGCGCACCTTACAATTGCACTCAAACCTGCAGGAATCTGGTCGAGATGAAGGAATAAAATAAAGATTCCCCCAGCGATGTAGAGCAAAGCCATTATGGGCACAAGATAGCTGCTTATTTTTCCAATGCTCTTAATCCCACCGAGCACCACAATTGCAGTCAGCGATGACAATAGGATCCCTGTCCATATTGGTGGGATAGAAAGAAACCCATCCATGGCAGCTGCAATCGAGTTGGCCTGAATTAAGTTGCCACCTGCCAATGCCGAGAGCGACCCAAATAGCGCAAAACAGATCCCGAGCCACTTCCATCCAAGGCCATGTGCAATGTAATACATCGGGCCTCCGCGCATCTGCCCTTTTGGATCAATGACGCGGTATTTCACAGCCAAAATCGCTTCGCTGAATTTAGTCACCATCCCAATCAAAGCGATGACCCACATCCAAAAAATGGCGCCAAATCCCCCAGCTACAATCGCCGTTGCAACACCTGCAATACTTCCAATCCCCATCGTCGCAGCAAGAGCCGTCATCAGCGACTGAAACTGGCTAATATCCCCTTGTGCTCCCTCATCTTTACGCGTGAAAGCAAGTTTCAAAGAGTAACCTAAATAACGGAACTGCATCCCTCTGAGCATAAAGGTAAAATACAAACCGATTCCAACAAGAACGAGGACAAGAAATCGCCCCCAGAGCCACTCATCAAGTTGATTTAGCATCAGCACAATCGATGACGTCATATGGGTTACACTCCATTTTTACTTAGAGAGTTTCTCTTCTTTACGCCTTTCTTTCCACTTGAAAATACGTATCAACGAGTATTCGTTGCAAAATTTAAATATCTATGCTACGTTCCGTGGGACCTTAGCACATGTGGTACCATGGACGAATCTCCCCTTCTCTCCCCTGATGCACTGAAATCACTGTTTCCTATCACAGAAAAGGGGACACGATTTATTGCTGAAAGTAGAAAGTCTGCCCAAAACATCATTTCTGGTAAGGACAAGCGCAAAGCGATTGTTGTAGGGCCCTGTTCAATTCACGACCGGGGTGCTGCACTTGAGTATGCCGAGAGATTTAGAACTCTTGCAAAAAGCGTTCAAGACACTTGTTTTTTAGTAATGCGCGTCTATGTTGAAAAACCACGAACGACAACCGGTTGGAAAGGGCTGGTTTACGACCCCCATCTCGATGGAAGTCATGCCATACAAACAGGACTCATGTGGGCGCGCGAGCTGTTGATGCTACTCAGCGACATGGGGGTTCCCACTGCTACAGAATTCGTCGATTCTCTCATAGCTCCTTATATTGAAGATCTCATTACATGGGGTTTTATCGGCGCACGGACCTCCGCCTCCCAACCTCATAGACAATTGGCCTCATCGCTCAATCTCCCAATCGGATTTAAAAATGGAACAGATGGGAACGTCGACGATGCGATCAATGGAGTCACCTCAGCACGCACTCCTCATGGATTCATGAAAATTAATGGAAATGGAAAGCTGTGTGCTGTTCAAACCGAAGGGAATCCATTCTGCCATGTCGTTTTGAGAGGGTCGGAAACAAGCCCTAACTTCGATCCCCAATCGATCGAACACACACTCAACTGCATCCGAGCGGCACACCTGTCTCCCCGGTTGATGATCGACTGCGCCCATGGCAATAGCCAAAAGCAATGGGAAAATCAACGAGAAGTCTTTGAATCTGTCTTAAGTCAAATAACTGCTGGCAATGAACATATTTTTGGATGGATGCTCGAGAGCCACCTAAACAAAGGAAACCAAGTGCTGCGTGAAGATCCTTCCCTCCTCCACTATGCCATCTCTATTACTGACCCATGTATCGATTGGTCCCTTACGGAAGAACTCATCTATTCAGCTGATGTATCCATTTCCTCATCTTGCTGAATATGGATTAATTTAACCCAAAGCTGATGTTTCCATTCCCGATAGACAGTTCCATCTTGCGTAACAATTTGTGCTTTGTAGGTCAAAATCCCACCTGTTTTGTCATACTGTTCATTCAAAAGTTTATAGGTTACCCACCCCATCTGCTTGTCAATCGGATAGCTCTTTTTTTCCTCTGTATAATCCCAAAGAATGAGATCAAGCTCAATATGGGGTTTTTTCTCTAAAATCTCTCTTGGAATGCGCCAGTCAATCGAGAGCATCTGCCCAATGGGCGGATTTTCTTGCCGTGGATCGGGGGTGTTCACATGGGTACTTGCCAAATATCTAGCATCCACCCACTGCTGGCAAACGGAAAGGTAGTATTTTTGGCAGCCTGAAAGCGCAAAACAGGTAGCGGTTAAAACCAAAAATAGGATTCTTGTAAGGTTCATCATGCACATATGTCTGAAAGTTGCTATACTGCGTATATTAAGCCTTTTTTCGAAGTAATCATGCAAGAACAAACTCCACGCGAAGCGGTCTTCGGCATCGTTTTTAACAGAGAACGCACACAGGTACTTTTGGTTAAACGACGCGACATCCCAGTCTGGGTGCTCCCCGGCGGAGGGAGAGATGCGGGAGAATCACCTGAGACAGGTGCGGTGCGCGAGGTGCACGAAGAATCGGGCTACAAGGTCGAAATTGTACGTAAAGTAGCTGAATACCTTCCTGTAAACAAAATGACAGAGCTCACTCACACCTTTCAATGTCGCATCATTGGAGGCGAGCCTACACTCGGTGCTGAAACAGCGGGAGTAGATTTTTTTTCATTAGACGCTCTACCCCTCCTCGCTCCACCATTTGAAGGTTGGATTCGAGATGCTGCCGCCAATTACCCTCACATGCTCCGTCAAAAAATCACCGGTGTCAACTACTGGGTTCTCTTTAAATTACTCATTCAACACCCCATACTCGTTGGCAGGTATCTGCTCACTAAGCTCGGCATTCATATCAATAGACCTCTTACGTAACTAAGGTTCTGTCGATTTTCGGGTTCTTTTGAACCGATTTTTGATTCTTTTTTGGGGGATAATATCAACATACGTATATTACCCCCCAAAAAAGAATCAAAAAGCGGCCAAAATAATCCCGAAAATCGACGAACCCTTAGTTACGCAAGAGGTCTAATCGTTGAAATTCACCATCTTGCGCGGGTCCATCGCAGCATCAAACTCTTTTTCGGTCAGGAATTGCAATTCGAGAGCCGCCTGTTTTAGGGTTTTATCCTCTTTGTATGCCTTTTGAACCACCTTGGCAGCCTTGTCATACCCAATGATCGGATTTAAGGCTGTTGCGAGCATGAGCGACTGATTGAGGTGCTCTTGGATCCGCGTCAAATGAGGCTTGATGCCGATAAGACACTTGTCATGAAAATTCACTGCGACATCCGTTAAGAGACGGATCGATTGGATCAGATTATAGATCATAAGGGGTTTAAAGACATTGAGCTCAAAATTTCCTTGGGAGCCTGCAAAGCCAATCGTTGCATCATTGCCAATCACTTGAATGGCAACCATCGTCATCGATTCGCTCTGTGTCGGATTAACTTTTCCTGGCATAATCGAAGAACCAGGTTCATTTTCAGGAAGGATAATTTCCCCAATCCCACTGCGCGGACCAGATCCAAGCCAGCGTATATCGTTGGCAATTTTCATGAAGGAACAAGCGATCCGCTTCAACGCGCCACTCATCTCAACAACAGCATCATTCGATGCCAACGCTTCAAATTTATTCGGTGCTGTTACAAAACAGTATCCAGTGATGCGGCTAATTTCAGCTGCAATCCGCTCCGGATACTCAGCAGGTGCGTTGATCCCTGTTCCAACGGCAGTACCACCTAGAGCAAGTTCAGAAATATGCCCGATCGCATATTCAAGCGCTTTAATCCCATGTTCAATTTGAGAAGCGTATCCAGAAAATTCTTGTCCCAATGTAAGCGGAGTTGCATCCATGAGGTGCGTGCGCCCAATTTTAACAATCGCCCTGAATTCATGAGCTTTGTCTTTTAATCCCTGGTGGAGCTTTTTTAAGCCTGGGATCAAAAAGCGGTGGAGATCGAGAACCGCAGCAATATGCATAGCGCTTGGAAACACATCATTAGACGATTGAGATTGATTCACATCATCGTTTGGGTGGATGGGGCTCTTGGATCCACGCTCCCCTCCTGCCATTTCAATCGCCCGGTTACTGATGACTTCGTTGACATTCATATTCGTCTGAGTACCTGAGCCCGTCTGCCAGACGGAAAGGGGAAACTGACTATCGAATTGACCTGCGATCACCTCATCGGCAGCAGCTATGATCAGATCCCGTTTGTTCTTAGGGAGAATCCCCAACTCACAATTGACATGCGCGGCGGCACGTTTGATGATCGCAAGCGCACGGATCACCTCGATGGGCATTTTCTCATGTCCAATTGGGAAATTAAGTTGCGAACGAGCTGTTTGGGCACCGTAGTAAGCATCCACCGGTACATGGACCTCACCTAGCGAGTCTTTTTCAATCCGATACTGCGCCATACTTCACTCCCCTTTTTTGCCCACTGTAACGCGTGAGCAAAAAAAAGACGAGTTGAAGTTATTTTAGAAGATTGACTTCAACCTAAAGGATCGAACAACTCTTCCACCGCCTTACGCAAGTCACTTAAGCTAAAATCAAGAGGGAATGAATCGGCTTCTTTACGCTCTACTGACATAACATCTACAAGTTTTGCTTCTTCTAAAGAACTTGGACTGTCCATTGCAATAAGCGAAGAAGTCTCTGTAAACGGTTCGAGTGTCATCACTCTTAAATGATCTGCCGCTTGTCTTGGCGACCATCGTTCCTCAGGATCAACAATTAACAATTTGTAAATGACATATTCAAGGGAATTTTCATTCTCAGGATTTTTAATCCAGGGTGAATCATTCATTAACCCTTCAACAAATGCATCTTGATCTTTAGATTTTAAAAACTCCTTTAAAGTTGGATTTGCGTCGATAAATTCACTTAACCGCTCTTGAAATATAGCCAACATACTGATTCCTAAAGCCCAGCTATCACTCTTTACTGTAGTTTCCTCCGCAACTGCTTGAAGGCGCTCATCCCTGAGCTCTGTGGCTGCGGCGCGTTTGTATTCAGGGGAGACAAATCCATAAGTCCACATAGGTAATTGCTTCTTAAGTGAGATGGAATCAATAGGAACAGCTTCACCAAAATCACCGAGTCGAATTTTAAGAATCCCTTCTTTATTGCGTTCAATAAAGTAATTTGCCGGTTTAATATCTCGGCTCAGATAACCCTGATCATGAAGGTCTGCTAAAGTACTTGCCATTTGTAGCGCAAGTGGTAAAACCCCCTTCTCTTCAATTGACTGATCAAGCAAGCGTGTTAAATCTCCACAAGGCATATATTCTTCGAGATAAACAATTCGATCGTGCTCAATTCTTAAAGTTCCTTCAATGGGTTTGCAAAATGAACCGCCTGTAAGAGTTAAACCAAGTTCATATTCATCAATAATCGCATTTCTTTCATTTGGATCGTGCAACTCTCGAATAGCTTTATAAGCAACAAATTCGCGTGTTACAACATTTAAAGCCAACTTCACTTTTTTCCGACTGCCTTTAGCAATAACAGCATCATTACTAGTATTGTATAAAATAAAAATGTCGTTTTTTGGAGTTATAAAAACGGAGTTATTAAGTTTATACTTTCCCCGTCGCAACAGCTGTCCAACATTTGTTTTTTGGGCAGATACAAAAGATTCTGCCAACTTACTTTTAAAAGACATTTTATCAAAAAAATCAAAACTAATACGACCTTGACTATTTTCAGCAAAATTACCTTCAAATAACATCACTTTATCATACTGAATATTAGATAATTTACTTATTTTACTACTTGCTGCCATAAACCAACTATTATTATTAAACTAAAATTAATTAACCAACACTATATCAATTTTCAATTAAAAAGTCAATAAATCACAACAAACACAGCAAGAGAAAGAAAAGACGAATACTAAGACGCAACTATCTGAACACTAACGAGTTAGAACTGAACAAGCAGAAATATGTAAAGGATTGGAGAAAATCCAACCCTTTACTGATATCCTCGTCCCGGTTCAATGGCACCCTAAAGGACTAAATTGAAGGCTCCCTTAAGGTGGAACGAGGATAACCCTTAAATGAGCAACAGGGCGAAAACGAACGCAAACAGGGAGAATGACTCAACGATCCCAAGGGCTGCAAAGCACTTACCGATGATTGCCGGTTGTTTTGCAGCTGCTTGAATCCCCGACGCTGCGCACATCCCCTGATACATTGAGGAGAAAAGGAGCGCAAGGCCTACCGAAAGTCCAATCCCAATCCCACCCATAGGAGAGAGTTTGCCTGCGACGATGCTGTTTTTCATCAGCAGCATCAAAACAAAGCCGTAAATCGACTGAGATGAGGCAACAGCGGACATCCCGATAAATGTTCCGTGGTTTTCTTCAACTCTGCTCATGACCGCGTGGGATGCCATCCCTCCGATACCACATCCAATCGCACTTCCAATGCATCCAAGACCGAGTACAAGAGCAGGTCCGACCATGCTAAAATCCATAAAATAAACTCCTTTTTCACGATTGTTCTTTAAATTTATAGCGCATCAACGGTCTGAATAAGCGGCCACCTCCAGTAAAGGAATAGTGGTACCATTCGATAAAATTCAAACGCAGGCCATGGATGATGCCGGCCACAAGGCCTAAAACGATGTTAATGCTATGTCCCAACAGAATTACAATGAAACCAAAAACAAGGCCGATTTCCATTCCAAGCTCATTAAATGTCTCTGCCATAACTGCTCCCGCAAGCCCAAGCGCATAGAGACGAAGGTATGAGAGCACATCGCCAAATACCTGCACTAGATTTGCGATCTCTCCAAAGCCTTTAAGTCGTTTTTGAATGAGGGCAAGGCCAAGGGCCGTTCCCATACCAATGTAGATCATCTGAAGACCGATCCCAATTGCCTCTGGCTTTGAAATCCATCCCATATAATTAAAAATGGAGGTCGCATTCAAGGTTTCAGGAAAATAGAGGTAGCTGCCGAACATAAATATGACCCAACCAATTCCAGCCCAGCTGCGCAGGAAGTACCGCAAAAGGGAAAAAGTGACATGGATGACGCCAATTAACAGGGAAAATTCAAGAAGAATGCTATCACAAAAAGAATTGAACATCTCATAGGTCAATTCCCCATTTTTTTCAACAACTGCTCCATCGAGAAACTCTTGACCTGTTTGCGCATTGACGATACTCGAAAATTTAGTGACCCAGACGTCGTGGACATCATCTTTCGCTTGAAGATGATATTCTGCTTTTTTGACAGCAAGATGCTGAAGAACAGAAATTTCACCAAGCCAGCTCTTAGGAGAGATTGAAATCCCAAAAAAGGAAGAGGTTGCAACTCCCCAGAGCACACAAGCTGTCGATAAGATCATACAAAGTTTTAAAAAGCGACGCGCTTGTCCTTTGAGGGTGGGGTATTTAAACTTAACATAGAGAGAGATTCCCAAATAAAGTAATCCATATCCCCCATCGGCAACAATCATGGCAAAAAAGAGGGCAAAAAACCAGAAGACCCAGCCAGAAGGATCCTTATCCGTGTGAGCCGGCGTGTCATAAATATGAACGAGATCCTCACCCATTTTTTGGATCCCTTTATTTTCCATGTACGTTGGAATCTGATCTGTCTCTTCAATTTTAATGGGATCACAATGGATTGCCATTCCATCGATTAAGGCATAGAGATTAATCGATTTATTGACAGGGATCCATGCTTCAACGGCAAAAAGAGAATTTTCCAAAGGAAAAGTGACATCTTTTTTTGCAGCTGCTAGATTATGAGCATTGAGGTGCTCTATCATCGCCTCTTGAAGAAATTCAAGATGCCCCGCAAATCCTTTGAGCTCCGCCTCTAATTGATGTAGCGATTCTTTTACAAAGGATAAGTGAGTTTGCAATTCACCAAGCGGGCGATCAATCCTCATTTCGATCATATCGGGATATACGTGAGGAGCGGTATTGATAGTCATGAAATAGTCAAGATCGTATTCGGTCCCAATATAAATCACTTCATCTGGAAAGCTGATGAGATGGCTCTTTGCAGTCTTCATGCAAAAGAATTGAATACAACGGACTCCTTCTCTTTCGATCGTGTCAATATCCTCAGTGGAAAAATCTCCAAAGGGAGAAACGCGTGAAATTTCAGCCTCAAGAAACCGTTTTTCTTCGGTCAATTTTTCGATTTCAGCTTTTAATTCGAGAATTTGATGAGCAACTTCGCTCGCATAATTAAGATCCCCCTCCCCCTCATAGTTCTTCTTAACGGGAAGCTTACGTAGCATCTTAATCGCCTGGTGTAAATGCTGTGCTTCAACAGGGAGTTCGGTAGGTCTTTTTCCATGGGGGGAAATAAATTCAATGATCCCCTTATTTTGTGCACGCGCAAAGAACTTATCGAGATCCTCTTTGGCGCCAATTAGCAAATATTTTTTAACGTCAAAAATCATTCCGTTTCTCTTTGCTCTGCGCACGTTCCTGAATTTTTTTCTTAGCGACCTTAGCCTGTGAAACAGCAGCCAGCTGCTGATCTCCTAAAAAGATTTTAATCTTCTTAATGTTCTGCTGCGCTCGAGGAATCAAAATTTTCTCAAAAAGATTCACACGGATGGAAACATCTCGAAGCTCTTTTTCTAACAGAAGTTTTTTTTCTTTGGCGATAGCCAGATGCTCGCGCACTGTCAATAGCTTCTTGAGTCCTTGAATAGCAGATTCAAACCAAATGGGAGTTTCAAACAGAGCATAGGTTGAAGGTTCAAAGACAACTTGTTCAAAAATTGGGATGTCGACCCCTGCGATGTTTTCAAACGTTTTAACAACCTGATGAATTTTGACAGTGGAAAAAAGATCTGGAGCATTCCGATCAGTAAACAGGGAGCTATATTGACCCACTTTTTCCAGTTGCTCAGAAAAGCGCACAGCTAACAGCTCAATCTCTCCTTGTGCCAAATTGACTTCAACTTGCAGCATCGCCTTCTTTAGTTGAAGGGTTGGCAAATACTTTCTCAAACGGTCATGTTTGAGCTGTTGAATGCGCAATTCAGTTTTAGTCAGCTTGATCTCAGCCACAACTGTTCCTTTTCGTTAGGTGTGGTTTTTTGGCCAATATTTATCAATAAGCGATTGTTTGATCCCGACTTCATGAGAATCAAAACACTCTGCAAGCGTATTCCACCCAAGCTCAAGAGCCTGCTCTAATGTTAGGTTAACATGCAAGTTCATCATGCGCTCTTCAAAAAGAGTTGAAAATTGAAGCAATTTTTCATCCCACTTAGAGAGTCTAAAACCCATACTCTGCCGTTCACGCGCCTTTTTCGAATCGGCATACAGACGGATTTGAGCATTGGCAATATCACCATGATCTTCTCGTGTGACCTTTCCTATCACCTGCTGCTTTAATCTTGAAAGAGAACCGAATGGATCGATCCTTCCACCATGAAGATAAAACTGCCCCTCTGTGATGTATCCCGTATTATCCGGAATCGGATGAGTGACATCTCCTCCTGGCATCGTCGTTACAGAAATAATCGTAATCGATCCACTTCCATCAATATCCACAGCTTTTTCATAGCGAGAAGCTAAATCGGAATAGAGAGAGCCAGGGTAACCCCGATTTGATGGAACCTGATCCATCGTAATTGCAATTTCCTTAATCGAATCAGCAAAAGCAGTCATATCAGTTAAGAGAACAAGCACATCTTTATCTTGCGTTGCAAATTTTTCAGCACAAGCAAGAGCCATATCGGGTACTAATAGACACTCTACGGCAGGGTCTGTTGCTCGATGAATAAACATAATAGTTTTATTTAACGAACCCGATTTCTCCGCATTATCAATAAAGGCTTGATAATCATCAAAACGCAGCCCCATTCCCCCAATAATCACAACATCGGCATCCGTTTGATTCGCAATCCGCATCAAGAGAGCGTTATAGGGCTCGCCGGCAATCGAAAAAATCGGAATTTTCTGCGATTTAACAAGACAGTTAAACACATCGATCATTGGAATATTTGTACGTACAAGATCTCGAGGAATAATTCGGCGCACCGGATTAAACGATGGAGAACCGATTTCAATCGGATCACCCATAATCGCAGGGCCATTATCCATCGGTTCACCAGCTCCGTTTAATCGTCTGCCAAATAACGAATCACTGCATACCGCTTGCATCTCTCGACTTAAGAAAGTCACCCGATCATTTGTAGATATCCCTCGGGTATTCTCAAAACATTGGAGCGTAACAGTCTCTCCATCAATCCGCAGAACGGATGCATAAGTTGTCCGCCCATCTCGTTTTTGGATACGCGCAAGCTCACCTAAGCTTACTCCTTGAGCAATCACGGTAATGAGGTTGCCGCGCATATCCACAATTCTATCATAGACTTTTTTCATCGTTTTGCCCTGTGCGAAACTTCTTGTTCTTTTTGAGTGGCTTTTTTAATTTTTTCTTCAATATGCGCAAACACATCTTGATACCGCGTCGACTTAAATGGCATGAAATTCATATTCTTCGTTTCATTTTGAAGCTCGAGAAAAAAGGCTCTTGCTGCATCATGGCTGTCAAATTCAAACGGGGCTTCAAACACTTCGCCAACTAGTTTGAAAAGAGGAATCTGCCGATCAAGAGGACAGTAGGCATCTTCTTTATCAAATGCATTTTGTTGCAAATAGGCAAATTCATAAAATTCCGACTTCAAATAGACAATCATGTCAGCGATTGAAATCCCCTCTTCACCGACAACTTCCATCCGTTTTCCAATCTCATCCCCTTCTCGGAGAATCTGAGAAGCCAGGTTAACCATTTTTCCCCACCCAGGCACACGCTCTTCAAGTTCTTTTCCTACAGGGTCAACATACTTACTCCAGGAAATGAGTGGATCTACCGCAGGGTAGCGCCGCGCATCGGAACGCGCTCTTGATAAGCCATGGAAAGCCCCCACAACAGAGAGAGTAGCTTGCGTTACCGGTTCCTCAAAGTTCCCTCCAGCGGGCGAGACTGTGCCTCCAATTGTTAAAGAGCCAGAGTTTCCATTCTTAAGCTGTAACACACCCGAACGCTCGTAAAAGGCAGCAACTCTTGAACTCAAGTACGCTGGAAATGCTTCGTCCCCAGGAATCTCTTCTAACCGCCCCGACATTTCCCTCATTGCTTGCGCCCAACGAGACGTTGAGTCCGCTAGCAACAGGACATCGAGCTCCATTTGGCGATAATATTCAGCAATGGTAGCTCCCAGATAGATCGAGGCCTCACGAGCAGCAACGGGCATCGAAGAGGTATTACAAATCATCACCGTACGGTTCATCAGCGATTCATTAGTATGAGGATCTGTTAAGTGAGGGAATGTACGCAACACTTCAACCACTTCACCTGCTCTCTCTCCACAAGCAACGACCACTACGATATCAACAGAAGCATACTTTGAAAGATGATGCTGAAGCACCGTTTTCCCCGCTCCGAATGGACCTGGTGCGCAAAAAGTTCCTCCCTTTAAAACTGGAAATTGAGTATCGATAATGCGCATCCCGATATCCATCATTTTCTCTGGTTTGACTTTCTCTCCTTGAGCCAATGGGATTTTGACAGGCCACTTCTGAAGCATCGTAAAGGAGTGTTCCCCTCCCTTTTCATCGATTCCACGCGCAACGACTGTTTCAATCGTATACGACCCAGGTTTGATCACCCAGCTTAATGTGTATTTTCCAAAATGGGTAAATGGGACCATAATATGGTGATGAAAGCGCCCTTCCATCGTATACCCAAGAGAATCACCGCGCTCAAGAACGTCGCCTACTTTTGCTGTTGGATGGAAATCCCAATGCTTTTCTCGATCAAGAGAAGGGAGATAAACACCTCTTGTTAAAAACAGACCTGTTGCATCAGCGACTTTTTCTAAAGGATTTTGCAACCCATCTACAATCGCACTCAAAAGACCGGGACCTAATTCAGCTTCCAAAAGATGAGAGGTAAATTCAACTTTTGTATTTAAGCGCACACCGCGTGTATCCTCAAACACCTGAATCTTAGCCGTATTGCCGACAATTTCAATCACCTCAGCTTTCAAAGTCACATCCCCACTCAAATGAACCGAGCAGACCTCTCCCTGACGGATGTCTCCCTGAAATTCAACTTGAAGCAAGTTGCCAAAAGCTTTGATCACTCTTCCCTTAGCAGATTGTTTATGACTTGTATGTGGTCCTTCGCTCATGTGCTTAGCTCACTGTTCACGGTTTATAAGTATCTAATATCATTCTTCCCTTTGCTTCATCCAGCTCATTCCAATATTCAACGATCATCAATTGAATCACATAAGCTAAAATTCGATCAAAGGTGAACAGGGCCCCTTCGGCCATTTCTTCAATTTTCTTAAAGCGATATTCCGCAAAAGCTCGATGCTCCTGCCAAGGATCTCCCTCAGCAGATGCGATCAATTCCTTGAGATCTGCGAATTCATCTGGCGGCTCGTAATGTTCTGCATCTTTTTGCGCTAACATTTGAGCAATCATAGGATCGGTAAAATCTTCAAATTGAAGTTCCGAAACAAGATTCCTTCCTAACTGTTTACTGCGCAGAGCAACCAAAACTAATCTCCACTCTCTTTCAAAAGTGAAATAGCGTTTTAAAAACCCAGTCAGATGGGGAAGTTCTTCTACAAAAAAACGGGCTAAAAGAGCCGAGAAATTTTTAATTCGTTCAGCTGTTCCTCCAAACTCATCCAAAAATTCAAATACATAGAGGGGAAGGGTCGCTTTCACAAGGATTGCCTCATCCAGCTCCTTTTCATTCAGATTCCCGCGTGGATCAATTGGCTCCTCCATCAAAAGTGATCGGATGTTACAAATATCTGTATAACGCAACAACACCTCAATCTGCTTGAGGTCTTCCTGTGCCAGATTATCTGCTAAACGGCTTTTAAGATCCTGAAATTTCAATTCAGGAGATGTTCTTAAGTTAAGCGGAGGCAACGAAGGCGCTAAGAAGTAATAGTTACGCATGGAGACTCAGATTATTTCATTCCGAAAAGCAGCTCACGAAAATCCTTACGGAGATATCTTGCAACAATTTCATAAAGTGCAGCATCTGAGATATCTACAGTAATATTCTCTTTGTGAAATTTCAGCTCAATTCCGCCACCGATAGGGCCCACTAACACACTTTTTTCTTTTAACCGTTCAATCGCTTCTTTAGCTAAAAGAGCATTTACATCCCTGGCTGATACGGAAGAGGGGATCACAACACTTAAATTTGCTTCAACTCCCTCTTTTTCGAGCGCTTTGATCACAGCTGTGATCATTTGCTCAATCACTTTTGGAGATTGCGTTGCAGCAGCAATCATCTTAGACAGCTCCTGATTAAGCAGCTTCTCTTCAATACTCTGTTTCAACGATTCGAGCGCCTGTTTGCATGCTTGAGCAAGTGAAGATTGAAAAATATTCTTCTGGCGCTCAATTTCTTGGGCCGCATCAATCTCCATCTTCTCTATAACCCTCCGAGCTTCTAGAATCATCTCATCAGCTTTTGCATGAGCGCGCTGAATCAACTCATCTGCCTCAACTCGCGCAGGCTCTAACGTCTCTTTTCTCAGAATATCACAAATTTTCTTAACTTTGTCTTTTCCAGTTTCTGTTCCTTTCATGAGCCACCCTATCTACTTGTCTGCCACTGTATGAACTATTAAGTTTTAGGCATTAATTTTCAAGCCCAATGTTAGAGAGGCACATGAAATAAAAAATTGCATGAAACTCACCGTTTTGCCATAAGTGTGATTTGAACCGATCTCAAATCCAGGCAATGCGCATGAATAAAATCATCACCCTGTTCCTTTGTTTCGCTTTGGTTTGCACCCATTCACTCAGTTATGCTAACGATGGAGATCTCAATCAATACAAAGAAGACACCGAAGCGATCTATCGCACAGGATCAGGATCAGAAGAAGGCGCCTATTCAGCAATTAGCACCTCGATGCTCGGGTGGGGTGTCGGACTGGCCGTAGGAATCGCTATTCTTGCAGGAGTTCTGCATCAAAGCACCGCAAACACAGCACATGCCCACACTTCACAATGCCATTAACTAAATTACTGCTTATTGGATGTGCCCTGTTGGGGAGTTCTATAACTCCTCCCCAGCAACAAGAAAAAAAAGGAGCTCCAACAGAGCTCCATGCACCCTTGTTTTGCTACTTTATTCCCCCTCAAGGATGGGAAATTAACGACCCGCGCATCCTCTCGTCCCGCATTCAAATTTCCTTCTTCAAAAAAAAATCGGAAGGGTTTTGCCCCTCGATCAATCTTGCCATTGAATCCATCGACGTTTCCCAAACGGATTACTTAAAAGCCGTTAAGCAAATCCAAGAAAAAAACCGCTCTAATCGATGGAGAAAGCTGGGAAAAATCCACACCGCAGCAGGGGTTGCAGACCTTACCGAAATTGACACCACAACGGACTGGGGTCCCGTCAGAATGCTTCAACTCATCCTTGTCAAGCACTCTAAAGCCTACGTTCTTACTGCGGCAGCACTTAAAAAAGAGATCCCGAGCCTCTACAAGGAATTTCAAACAGCCTTTCGCTCATTACAACTTACAGACGACCTCCTGAGCGCCATTCCGCAATCAGAAAGGCGAACCTCTCTTAAAGCCGCTGAGACCCATCTTCTTACCGCATGGAAACAAATGATCGAATCGTCTCTGGAGCCTGTTGACCCCCTCTCAGAATCACAATTCCAAAAAAATCACTGGCTCCCCTTCCAAGAATCGGTCATCGAAAGTTATCAGGATATGGGCTCCTACTGGCAAGTTCTCCTCTTGCAGCATCTCCAGACACAGTTACAGAACCAGACCCATTCTGCTTCTCTAGAATTATCAAGTAGACAAAATAATCCAGATAAAGATATAACAAAATTAGAATGAAGAGTTTTTACTCCCTTAACGGATTAACTTGGAGTCGCACCATGAAAAAAATGTTTCTCTCTCTTTTCGCAATGACTGCACTGACTTTAGCTCCTTCTCTTAAAGCGGCTGAAACGACAGAAACTCCTGTTGGACAGGCTTCAAATGAAGGCTCTAACAGCGCAAAATCAAAAACATGGCAAAATATCGGAATTGGCGCTGGAGCCGTTGCAATTGCTGTGACCGCATTGGTCTTAGTTTCTAACAACAATGGCCACCACCACCATCACCACCACGGCCACGCACACTCCCATTAATATTGACTTTTGCACCCCTCAACTCATTTGAGGGGTATTCTCCTTAGTGACGGACTTCCATTGAAATTGTTCACTTTATTTATCTTATCGCTCTTAGCTTCTTGCTCTCACTCTGACCCGTGGGCATTTAACCGCATTGATTCAGGCGATCCACAATTTAACTCAACAAAACTCACCTATTACAGCCAAGACCCGATCAATGGAATTGATCTTGAATTTACGCATACATGCGATGCAATACGCACTTATTTAAATGTGCACTCTCTTCCTATTCCTCCATCAAAGGAGGACCCTAAAGCCACGAAAGGACACCTCACCATTGGATCTGACAGCTTTTCCTTCCTTGCCTACCGCCATGAAGGAGGTCAGCGCCTTCTTTTACCACCGGAAATAGCAGAACGAATCATCGCCGGGCTAAGGGAGTGCAAATCGATCCAAATTAAAGTCCCTGGATACTCTGTTGCCATTGAAGGGAAAGAATTTGAGAAAAAATTTGGCCAGTTGGGGCACACACCCCTTCTGCGCAACCCCTTCCATCTCCCCTTCTAATCAATCCCGAAGCTTTGATGCAGCCGAGGCCCTGCTGCTGAAGTTATTTGGGTATAAATACCCAATTCGCTATCCTTAAGGCATATACCCCTTCCGGTTCAAAGGCACCCTAAGGGACTGATTCAAAGCCCCGGATTTGAATTGCTTGTATGGGGGGTTGTATTAATTTAATACTATCCCCCATACAAGCAATTCAACTGCGGGAGCTTTCAATTCAGTCCTTTAGGGCGCCTTTGATCCGGACGCAGTATAAAATCATAAATTAATGAGGATATCCCATGAATAAGCTCGCCCAGCTCAAAGAAATGACTACCATCGTTGCTGACACCGGAGAATTTGAAGAGATTCAAAACTATCACCCAACAGACGCAACAACGAACCCTTCCTTGATTTTAGCAGCAGCTTCAAAACCTGAATACCAATTCCTCATCGATGAAGCCGTCCAGTTTGGCAAAAAAAGTGGCTCGAATACTCGAGAACAACTGTTAAAAGCCCTCGATAAGGTTTTTGTTAACTTTGGCATTGAAATTCTCAAAATTGTTCCAGGTCGCGTTTCCACAGAAGTTGATGCTCGCCTCTCTTTTGATGTCGATGGAAGCATCAATAAAGCCCACAACATCATCGCTCTCTATGAAGCTTCAGGAATAGATCGCAAACGGATCCTCATCAAACTTGCCTCAACCTGGGAAGGGATGAAAGCAGCTGAAATCCTAGAAAAAGAAGGGATCCATTGTAACATGACCCTCATGTTTAGCATGGCCCAAGCAATTGGATGCGCGAACGCAAAAGCCACTCTTATTTCTCCATTTGTTGGGCGCATTTTAGATTGGTACAAAAAAAATGAAGGGAAAGCATCCTACCCCCCAGCAGAAGATCCGGGAGTCATTTCTGTGACTCAGATCTATCACTATTACAAAAAAATGGGCATCCAAACCCAAATCATGGGAGCTAGCTTCCGCAACATTGATGAGATCCTTGAGCTTGCCGGCTGCGATCTTCTGACTATTGCTCCAAAATTACTTGAAGAACTCAAACAAGCAGAGGGACCTGTCCCCCGCAAGCTCGACCCAGATTTAGCAAAAAAAATGTCGATTGAAAAAATTAATCTCGATGAAAAGACCTACCGTTGGATGATGTGCGAAAATCCGATGGCGACCGACAAACTTGCTGAAGGGATCCGTAATTTTGCTAAAGACAGCAACAAACTTGAAGGAATGATCTCAAAGCGGTTCTAGTACAGTTTAAACAAAGTTCTTGAAATTATTTTTGCGTCAAAGTCCCGGGGTTGGATCGGGATTAAGAGGAGCTGTGTTCATAGACACAGCCCCCCTTAATCCCGATTCAACCGCGGGCGCTTTCACGCGGAAAATAATACCAAGAACTTTGTTTAAACTGTACTAGTAGTCTTTAAACAAAGTTCTTGTAATTATTTTTGCTTCAAAGCCCCGGGGT